>CAZVTL010000017.1:16805-28678 GCA_964630075.1 uncultured Tangfeifania sp. | reverse complement strand
GTTCGCCTTTTTCGCAAACCATCCTGCGTGCCGGAAAGAGCCGGATCATTTCATAATCGTGCGTGGCCATTACGATGGTGACCCCTTCCCTGTTGATATCCCGCAACAACACCATCAATTTCTGTGAAGTTTCAGGGTCCAGATTCCCGGTAGGTTCATCGGCCAGGATGATCTGGGGATTGTTGAGCATGGCACGGGCAATCCCGATACGCTGCTGCTCACCCCCCGACAGTCGGTGGGGCATTTTTGGCCCGGCATCCGGCATTTCCACCAGTTTTAATACTTCATCGATCCGCTCCTGGATCGCCCTATCCTGGCGCCAGCCGGTAGCTTTGAGTACAAACTCAAAATTTTCCTGTACATTCCGGTCGCTCAACAGCTGAAAATCCTGAAATACGATCCCCAGCCTACGCCGGAGAAGCGGAACCTCCTTCATCTTAATCTGGGTCAGGTCATATCCAAGGATGATACCCTCCCCGTTCACCAGCGGAAGTTCGTGGTACAAAACTTTCAATAAACTGGTTTTGCCACTTCCAACTTTTCCCGTAATGAAAAGAAACTCCCCTTTGGGGATGATAAGATTGACATCCTTCAGTACCAAACTCTCTTGTTGATAGATGTCTGCATTTTTAAGTCTGATAATTTCCTCTGTCATGGGTTAAGTATAGATAAAATCCTAATTTTGTAAATGCCGTGAAGTACAAATCTAAGTTTTTTTGACGATCTGTCGAAATATAAAATTGTATCTTTCGGGGCGGGTAAGCCTGTCGAATAATTACTTTGAGACTGAAAAAATGTTTATGAGAACTACAATAAACAGATTTGTTCACTGCCTGGTCTTGTTCCTTTTCGCTTCAGTGACACTCTTCTCCCAAAACAAAACGACCAACAGCGGCGATGCATTCAGACTATACAGCGAGGGAGCTGCCCTTTTTGAAGCAGGAAACTACGGGTCGGCCATTCACAAGTTCGAAACGGTGAAGGCCATCGGCGATGGCTCCCTTTCTGCTGCAGCCGACTATTATATCGCTGCCTCCAGGCTGGAACTCGGCAATCCCAACGGAGAGGCAGAGCTCAGAAAGTTCATGGAGGAGCAACCTGCCTCACCGCACATCAATGCGGCCATCTTCAGACTGGCCAACCTCTTCTTCAGCCAAAAGAAATACAAAGAGGCACTACAACTTTACCAGAAGATCGACCCGGCCACTCTCAGCAAGGGCGAAAACGAAAAATACCTCTACTACTCAGGGGTTTGCCTGCTCGAAACGGGGAACAATGCCAAGGCCAAAGGCAATTTCAATCGGCTGAGGGGTCAGAAAAGCACCCTGGGAGATGGTTCAAAATACTATTGGGCACACATCAGCTACCTCGAAAAGAGTTATGAAGATGCATTGGCCGAATTCAAGAAAATAGAGAACAGTCCTGCCTATTTTAAAATTGTACCCTACTACCTGGTTCAGATTGCCTTTGCGCAAGGTGCATACGATCAGGTCATTGCACAGGGTGTTCCATTGCTCGCCAAAGCAGCGGAAGAGCGAAAGGCTGAACTGGCAAGGATTCTTGTCACGGCCTACTACCAGGAGCAGCAGTATGAATTGGCCAGCGAACTGATCGACAAATATTTCAAAGGCAAGGAGATTGGCCGGGCAGATTGTTATGTTGCCGGTTTTTGCAAGGAAAAAAGTGGCAACCTGGATGCGGCCATCCAGTGGTACGAAAAATCGGTTCAGCTCAAGGATGCCATTTCCCAGGGCACTTACTACCAGCTGGGCGGACTTTACATGAAAAAAGGAGAGAAGAAAAAGGGGCTTCAGGCATTTCAGCAGGCTGCAGAGATGAAGTTTGATCCAAAAATAAGGCAGGACGCACTCTTCCAGTATGCCAAAGCCGCCTATGAACTGGATTACTCCCCTTTCAACGAATCCATCAAGGCCCTCGACAAATACATCGCGGAGTATCCCGAAGCGAAAGAGAATGACCTGGCCTACAACTACCTTGTCAATGTTTTCATGACCACCCACAATTACAAGGATGCCCTGGCTTCGATGGACCGCATCAAGACAAAGAGTCCTTCCATAAAGAAAGCCTACCAGCGGGTCACCCTCTACAGGGGAATGGAACTGTTCCGCGACCTTAACTTTGCCGGGGCGCTCGCGCTTTTTGACAAATCGATCGAAAACGGCTTCCACAATGCCTCTTTCAAAGCTCTGGCACACTATTGGAGAGCCGAATCGCTCTATCGGCTTGGGAAACTGGACGATGCCTTCATCGCCATGAAAAAATTCCAAACCCTACCGGGAATCCAGCAACTAAAAGAGTATGCGCTCTCGTTCTACACTACCGGCTATCATTACTTCAACAAACAGGAGCTGTTGCAGGCCACTGCAAGTTTCACCAGATATGCGGATTTGGTTGATCCCCAAAATGACAAATTGCTTGGTGATGTCTACAACAGATTGGGGGACTGTCAGTATGCCAACAGAAATTTTGAGGCAGCGCTGGGCTATTACCAAAAATCGGTAGCGCTAAAAAGCGCAGATGCCGACTATGCCCTCTTTCAGATGGCCTTTACCCATGGGTTGATGCTGGATCACCGTGCAAAATTGTCGGAGCTGGAGGAGCTGCGAACCAAATTTCCCGACTCCCCCTGGAGTGATGACGCTCTTTTTGAAACCGGCAAAGCGATGGAGCGGCTGAATGAGACCGAAGATGCAAAGAGCAGTTACAAAAGCCTCATTGCCAAATATCCCTCCAGTCAACTGGTACCGAAAGCACTGAACCAGCTAGGATTGATCGCCTACAACCAGAACCAGTACGATGCCTCCATCGCCTATTACAAGGAGGTCATCGACCGCTACCCAGAAACGGCAGAAGCCAGGGGTGCACTTACCGGCATCAAAAACAACTACATGGAAAACAACCAGGTAGAAGACTACATCTCTTATACAAAGAAACTGGGCAAAGGTGCCACACCCTCCCAAAATGAACAAGACTCACTCACCTATGCTGCAGCCGAAAAACTCTACATGGCACACGCACCGAATGCCGCTGAGCAGCTGACAAGGTACCTCAACAACTTCCCGCAAGGGAACTTTCTGACCCATGCACGGTTTTACAGGGCAGAATGTGCCTGGAATGAAGGCCGGAGTGCCGAAGCGCTACAGGACTATGAGGCTGTCCTGGCTGAGTCAGACAACCTTTTTACCGAAAATGCACTCACAAAAGCTGCCGGACTCTCCTTCGACGTTAAAGAATACGCCAAAGCACTGAAATATTTTCAGCGGATGGAGAACATGGCCGGATCGCCAGCAAATGTCCAGGCCGGCACCATTGGAACACTCCGGTGCCACTATGAACTGGAGCATTGGGAAGAGGTGGCACGCATCGGTTGGAAGCTGCGCAGTGGTGGCAAGATTTCACCTGAACTCGACCGCGAGAGCTCCTACAAATCGGCCAAAGCCTATGTGGCACTGAAAGACCCTGCCAAAGCACTGCCGTTGTGGCGGAAATTATCGGCTGATCCCAAATCGAAAGAGGGTGCAGAGGCCAAATACAATGTCTGCAAATATTATTCAGACAACAACCGGCTGAAGGATGCAGAAAATGAGGTAATGGATTTCATTGCAAAAAATAGTCCGCAGAAGTACTGGCTTGGCAAGAGCTTTATCCTGCTGGCAAATATCTACGAGCGGATGAACGATCTTTTTCAGGCGACCAACACCTTGAAGAGTGTGATCGAGAATTACGACCTCACCGACGATGGAATTGTGGAGGAGGCATCTGCCTACCTCAAAAAACTGGAACAAAAAAAATAAAAGTTATACGCTAGCTATATGACTCAAAGATATCTCCTCTCACCCATCTTTCTGTTGTTTTTTCTAACAGGACTCATTGGCACATCGGTAGCTCAAAATGAATCCAGCAAGTTAAACCAGGAGGTTGAAGTGGTCAAAGCCTACAAGCCTTCGGTCTCCAATGCGGATAAGATCAATCTGTTGCCGGAAATAAACGACACCACACGGTTCCGGCCCGACATGAATTACAAGATCAGCAGCCATCCCGTTACCAAAGGCTTTCAATCTTCCGTGGTACGTCCCTACAACCAGTTCCAGCGGGAGATCAGCATTCCCGGATACGGGAAAATCAACGGGGGAATTGGCAATTACCTCACTCCCTTCCTGGATGTTTACCTGAACAATCCCAATGCCACCAATGGAACTTTGGGATTGGAGTTTAACCACCTCTCCTCACAAGGCAAGCTGGATCTGAAAGGCGGAGGAGAGAATGATGCCCCCTTCAGTTACAACAGGGCGGTCATCTTTGGAAGTTATGTGGTGAACGGGGTAACGATCTCCTCCGAATTGTTGTACCGCAGGGACATGAACCGTTTTTATGGCTATCCAATTGCCATACCTGAAGATATCATGCAGAATGCTTTTGTCAAGTATTTCAACCAGGATCAACTCAACCAGCAGGGGCATTTTGACCTTTCGCTGAAAAGCAATGCAGCGGCATCATCGGCACTGAAATTCAACACCGGCATCAATCTGGCCTACTTCAATACTTCCACCAACCAGGTAGAGAAAGCCATCAGGGTCAAAGGGGATTTCGAATACAACTTTGGCACCTTCAGCGGCAAGCTCAAGGCAGGTTTTGAGAACTTCTCAACAGAGGAAGTTACCACATGGACCGATTTACCGGTCCTCTCCACCTACAAAAGCTCCTGGCTTACCATTGCCCCTTCGGTACGATTCGAAAACGAATTTCTGGCACTCGAAGGCGGTATCAGCACCTATTCCCTGTTTGAGGATGCCTACGATACTACCGTTAAACTCTACCCCAAAGCTTCGGCAGAATTCTATACGGCGGATAAAAAGCTGACTTTTTATGCCCGCATGGATGGATTCCTGGAGAACAACAATTATTCCAAAATGGCTGCTGAAAACAGGTGGATCAACCCAACCCTGCTGGCAAGGCCTACCAACTACCTGAATGTATTTTCCGGAGGCGTAAAGGGCAAGATAGCCTTGCCATTTGCCTACAACATTGGAGTAAAATACAGTAAAACAGAAAATTACTATTTTTATGTTACAAGGGTGCTGAACGGGTCAGGAAAAACCAATCCTGCTCCGGAGGATCTCACTTACGACAATGCTTTTGATATAGAATACAACAATTTGTCCATTCTTGATTTCAATGGAGAACTCTCCTATACCACCTCCTCACTGCAGTTACAACTGGCAGGCCACTTTTACAGCTATGAGCTTTCCGGCCTGGAAAAAGCACCCTACATGCCCGATTTTACACTTCAGGCAACCTCCGATTTTAAATTAACTGAGAAGATGAGTGCGACGGCAGAATTCTTCCTGACCGGACCACGAAATGTCATGCTAAAATACTACTACCCTCCCTGGAGTTCCATGCTTGGCCCACCCCCTATCTACCTTCAAACAGATGCAATGGTAGAGTTGAACCTTGGGGCTAAATACCTATTTTCAAACAACTTGCAATTCGTTGGAAAAATTGAAAATCTACTTAACCGAAAGGATGAACCCTGGTATGGCTATACCGTTCAGGGCATCCGTTTTAAAGTGGGGGCAAGCTTCTCTTTCTGAAAAATTGCTTGTCGGTTTGGGGAATAATAGCTACATTTGCCTACTTTGTTAAAGTAGAAAAAACAGTCAATATCCGGTGGATTATAAGCCCGGGGATCATCCTTTTGGTTCCTTACTTTGACCACTTGATTTTGAACACGTTTGTAAACCAATTTAGAACATGAGCGAATCAAAACAGATAAAATCAGCCGCTGAGATCTCCTACGGCGCAGACAGCATTCAGGTATTGGAAGGATTGGAAGCCGTAAGAAAACGGCCTGCCATGTACATCGGGGATGTCAACATCCGGGGTTTGCACCACCTCGTTTACGAAGTTATCGACAACTCCATTGACGAAGCGTTGGCTGGCTATTGCAACAACATCGATGTGGTCATTAACGAAAACGGATCTGTCACAGTAGTGGATGATGGCCGGGGTATTCCAACAGAACTCCACATTGGGGAGAACAAATCGGCCCTCGAGGTGGTACTTACAGTGCTGCATGCCGGTGGTAAGTTCAACAAGGAGAGTTACAAGGTTTCAGGAGGTTTGCACGGGGTTGGCGTATCATGTGTGAACGCATTATCAGTCTATCTCCGCGCGGAAATCCACCGCGACGGGAATGTTTGGGAACAGGAGTACTCCAAGGGAGCCCCACAGGGCGATGTGAAGATCATCGGCAAAACCAGCCACACCGGCACAACAATCACCTTCATGCCGGATGATACCATCTTTACTACCACAGAATTCAAATTTGACATACTTTCTGCCCGTCTGCGTGAATTGGCTTTTTTGAACAAAAAAATCAGGCTCTCCCTGATGGATGAAAGATTCAGGGATGCTGAGGGGGTTGCCAGGCAAGAGGTATTTTACTCCGAAGCCGGCTTATCCGAGTTTGTAGATTACCTGGATGGCACCCGTGAAAGAATCATCGATGAGACCATACACATCTCTACCGAGAAGAACGATGTACCGGTTGAAATAGCGATGTGCTACAACAACTCATTCACTGAAAACGTTCACTCTTATGTCAACAATATCAACACCATTGAGGGTGGAACCCACCTTACCGGTTTCAGGAGGGGCCTTACCAGGACCCTCAAGAGCTATGCCGAGAACAGTGGCATGTTCCAGAAACTGAAATTTGAAATTGCCGGTGACGACTTCCGCGAAGGATTGACTGCTGTCATCTCCTGCAAGGTACAGGAGCCACAATTCGAAGGACAGACCAAGACAAAGTTGGGCAATTCAGAGATCAGTGCATCCGTCGATCAGGCTGTCAGCGAAATGCTTGCCAACTATCTTGAGGAGCATCCGCGTGAGGCCAAAATCATTGTCAACAAGGTCATTCTGGCTGCTACGGCGCGCCATGCAGCCCGCAAGGCACGCGAACTGGTTCAGCGCAAGAATGTATTGACCGGCAGCGGACTTCCCGGAAAACTGGCCGACTGCTCCGAAAAAGATCCGGAACGATGTGAACTCTTCCTGGTCGAGGGAGATTCTGCCGGCGGTACCGCCAAACAGGGCCGCGACAGAAGTTTCCAGGCCATACTCCCCTTGCGGGGAAAGATCCTCAATGTGGAAAAGGCGATGCCCCACAGGGTTTTTGACAGCGAAGAGATCCGCAATATTTATACAGCGCTCGGAGTATCCATCGGAACCGATGAAGACCCAAAGGCGCTCAACATCAGCAAACTGCGTTACAACAAGATCATCATCATGACGGATGCTGACGTTGATGGTTCGCACATTGCCACCCTGATCATGACCTTCTTCTTCCGCTACATGCACGACCTGATCATGAATGGCCACATCTACATAGCCACTCCACCGCTCTATTTGGTCAAAAAAGGGAAGCAGGAGCAATATTGCTGGACCGAAGCGCAACGGTTGAAAATCATCGACGACTGGGCAAGCGGCAACGAAAAGAGTGTCCATGTTCAACGATACAAAGGTTTGGGAGAGATGAACGCCGAGCAGCTGTGGGACACCACCATGAACCCCGAAAGAAGAACACTTCGCCAGGTAGAGATTGAAAATGCTGCCGAATCTGATCACGTCTTCTCCATGCTGATGGGCGACGAAGTACCACCGCGCCGCAAGTTCATCGAAGACAATGCGACTTATGCGAATATAGACGTCTGAAAAATGTGTCAATTCGACAATTCGATAATTCGGTAATTCGATAATTCGACAATTCGATAATTCGACAATTCGATAATTCGATAATTCGACAATTCGATAATTCGACAATTCGATAATTCGACAATTCGATAATTCGGTAATTCGACAATTCGATAATTCGACAATTCGATAATTCGGTAATTCGATAATTCGACAATTCGATAATTTGACAATTCGATAATATTTTCTAGATCTAAGCATTAAAGGGTAGATATTCAATATCATTTTTTACATTGTCGAATTGCCGAATTGTCGAATTAATTAATTATCCCCATGAACATTTGTGTTTTCTCCTCCTCCAGCAATGCCATTCCTGAGATCTATTTTGAGGAGGCCCGCCGTTTGGGTCAGTTGATTGGCACTGCCGGATGGAACCTTATTTACGGAGGAGCCAATGTCGGATTAATGCACTGCTGCGCCGAAGTAGCCAGGGAACATGGTGCCAGAACCACTGGTATCATCCCCGAACTGATCCATGCACACCGACTTTCCAATCCAAACGATCACGAACAGATCATCACCCCCAACATGCGTGAACGCAAATACCTGATGCGCAAACGTTCCGATGCCTTCCTGGCCCTTCCCGGGGGATTTGGAACGCTGGAGGAGATCCTGGAAGTTATCACCCTCAAGCAGCTGAATTACCACAACAAAGCGGTTGTCTTCATCAATACCAACGGCTTTTACAACTCCCTGCTGGCTCAATTCGAAAAAGCCTACGAGGAGACTTTCGCAAAAGAGAGTTACCGCTCCATGTACTTTGTCGCTGCCAACTCGGACGAAGCAATCAATTACCTTCAAAATTACCAGCCCTCCGAACCATTGGCAAAGTGGTTCAACGTCCCTGACAAGGAGAGTGAAAACAGAAACTGACAATTTGTCGCCCTGCATTGAAATCAGGTTTCTGTGATGACTCATTGGTTGAAACGGGGAAACAGGGAAACGGTGAATCAGGACTTGGAGACTATCAAACCAGGCAGGCAAAAAGACTAGAAGGCTGGGAGACAGAACGATCATCATCCTACAATTATTCCTTTTTTTTTAATTCGTGTAATTGGTGCAATTCGTGGTTGGGAAGGGATAATTCTTTTAATCTGTTGTTACTTCTGTGGTTCTAGTTAAAGTTTGTTAATCAGGATTACTTTTGCACACTTTTCACGTCTAATAGGATGTACTTACCTTCTAATTGGAACAAGATTTGCATAGTGTATCCTGTTAAACTTAAAAAGTAATTATTTATGGACACGTTTAAAAAAAGTGCATCGTATGTAGCTTTTGCTTTTGTTGGAGCTGTGTTAGCGCTCACCATTTATTCGCAATTTGATTCTCAAAATGATAAGTTGGTTGCCCAAGAGCGACAACCCATCCAGCTTTCAAGCTACACCCAGCCTGTAGCCCTGCCACAGGCGCAATTGCCTGATTTGACCCAGGCTGCGGAAAAGAGCGTCTCTGCAGTGGTGCATATCACCACCAAATCAAAAAACAACTATTACGACAGCAACAGTCAGATTTATGAATTCTTTTTTGGCCCCAGGGGCAATAGCCCTGAACAGCAATACAGCAGGGCCGCTGGATCCGGTGTAATCATCAGCGAGGACGGGTTTGTGGTGACCAACAACCATGTCATTGAATCGGCTGTGGATATTGAGATCGTTCTCAACGACAACCGTAAATTTTCGGCCAAAGTCATTGGACGTGACCCGAATACAGACATTGCCCTGTTAAAAATTGATGCCAGGAATCTTTCAGTTTTATCCTGGGGAGATTCGGAAATGCTCAAATTGGGTGAATGGGTTCTGGCAGTGGGAAATCCGTTCAATCTGACATCCACCGTGACTGCCGGAATTGTAAGTGCAAAATCCAGGAGCATCGGTATCATGGGTGGCAAGATGCCGATGGAATCCTTTATCCAAACAGATGCAGCGGTTAATCCCGGGAATAGTGGAGGTGCATTGGTAAACAGCCGTGGCGAACTGGTTGGTATCAATACTGCGATTGCTTCACAGACTGGGAGCTACTCAGGCTACTCCTTTGCCGTACCCGCAACCATTGTGCGCAAAGTGGTCGAAGACTTGCGGAAATTTGGGGAGGTTCAAAGGGCACTGCTCGGAGTTTCCATCAAACCCATCGATGCGGAGTTTGCCAAAGAGAACAAACTGGACAAAATTGAAGGAATATACATTGAGGAGGTCACCGAAGAGGGAGCTGCCAAAGCAGCTGGAATCAAAAAAGGAGACATCATCCTTGCCATCAATTCCACAAAAGTGAATTCCTTCTCTGAACTTCAGGAACAGATTGGCAAACACCGTCCCGGTGATCAGGTTGCCGTAACGATCAAAAGAGACAGGGTTGAAAAGATCTACAACGTCACCCTACGAAATACCAAGGGAAATACCGCCATTGTGAAGGAGTCCTTCTCCGAATTGGGCGCTGAATTTGGTGATATTTCGGAAAAAGACAAGGAACGACTGAACATCAGCCAGGGCATTCAGGTACTGAAAATCACCTCCGGCAAAATGAAGAATGCAGGCGTTCGGGCAGGTTTTATCATCACCGATGTGAACAAAATTTCCATTGAAAGTTTGGATGAAATGAAACGGATCATCTCCCAGTCAAGCTCCAAGAAACCAATCCTGATTGAGGGTGTATATCCCGACGGGAAATGGGCCTATTATGTTTTTAATTTAAACGAATAATTCGTACATTGTAACAGAAGATTTAATATTGTTGAAAACAACATTATTACTATCTTTGCAGACTTTTAATTGCAGAGCATGAGACAACTAAAGATTACCAAATCGATCACCAACCGCGAAAGCGCTTCGCTTGATAAATACCTTCAGGAAATAGGTAAAGAAGAACTTATTTCCGTGGAAGAAGAGGTTGAATTGGCGCAGCGAATCAAGAAAGGCGATCAGGCGGCGCTTGAAAAACTGACAAGAGCCAATCTCAGGTTTGTGGTTTCTGTGGCAAAACAGTACCAGAACCAGGGATTAAGTCTGCCCGACCTGATCAACGAAGGTAATCTTGGGTTGATCAAGGCTGCGGAGAAATTTGATGAAACCAGGGGTTTTAAGTTCATCTCCTATGCTGTATGGTGGATTCGTCAATCCATTCTCCAGGCGCTGGCCGAGCAATCCAGAATTGTACGCCTCCCTTTGAACCAGGTAGGTTCCTTGAACAAGATCAACAAAGCCTACTCCAAATTCGAACAGGAACATGAACGCAGGCCATCACCCGAAGAGCTGGCAGACCAGCTCGAACTTCCTGCAGAGAAAGTTGCCGACACGCTTCGTGTCTCTGGCAGGCATGTATCGGTAGATGCCCCTTTCGTGGATGGGGAAGACAATAGTCTTTTGGACGTATTGATCAACAACGATTCACCGAATGCCGACAGGGTTCTGATCGATGAGTCACTCTCCCGCGAAATTGAACGTTCGCTGGCAACGCTTACCGAAAGGGAAGCAGATATCATCCGTATGTTCTTTGGTATTGCCAGTACAGAGATGACCTTGGAGGAGATTGGGGAGCACTTCGGACTTACCCGTGAGCGGGTTCGCCAAATCAAGGAGAAAGCCATCCGGCGGCTGAGGCACACTTCGCGGAGTAAACTGCTGAAAACATATTTGGGATAAAATATTATCATAGTTGAAAAATCCCTGATTCAGTTGAATCAGGGATTTTTTTATGGCTGTGCTCCCCCCCTATTTGTTACAAGGTTCAATAGTCTCTCCTTGCCAATTGGTTTTAGGATATACTCATTGCAACCGGCCTCAATGGCATTCTCCCTGTCTCCGATAAGGCCATAGGCAGTTTGGGCTACAATGTAGATATCCTTGTTAAATTGCCGGATTAACCTCGTCGCTTCGTATCCATTCATCACTGGCATCTTCATGTCCATGAGTACCATGTGAAGTCCTGCCGTGGATTGGCAAATTTCCACTGCTTCCAACCCATTTTCAGCCCTGACAAGGTCAAACTGTTTTTTCAGGATGATTTCCATTAACCGGTAGTTGGAATCTTCATCCTCGGCCACCAGAACCAGGGGTCGTCCCAGTTTTGTTTTTACAGCGATTGGTGCACTTGTTTCTATT
>CAZVTL010000017.1:4360-16795 GCA_964630075.1 uncultured Tangfeifania sp. | reverse complement strand
GGTGCTTGGGCTGACATGGGGAGAGTAAAAGAGAAAGTACTCCCAACTCCTTTCTCAGAGACTAAATCAACTTTACCTCCAAGCAAATTAACCAGGCCATTGACAATTGAGAGTCCAAGGCCACTCCCTTCATAGACTCTTGTAATTGAATTATCCTCCTGGACAAAATGATCAAAAATCTTTGAAAGTGACGCTTTATTAATTCCGGCACCGGTGTCACTGACAAAAAATGTACAACTGTCATGAGTGGATGAAATGCCAAAAGATACAGTACCCTTATCGGTAAATTTTACGGCATTGTCCATGAGATGCCAAAGTATTTTCAATATCATTCCCTGGTCAGAATGGAGGACCGACTTGAGCAGATATTCAGGCACATCGAAAATCAGGCTGATTTTCTTTTCGTTACACCTGGGCTGAAACTGTTCATACACCTCTCTTTGCACTCCCTCCAGACGAAAATCATATGTGACTACCTTTATATTGGAGGTGGTAATCAATGCGATGTCAACATAGTTCGTGATGGTCTGAATTAATCGATTGCTACTGGAATTTAGTACCTTGATTAATTCCTGTTTTTCCTTCAGGCTCAGCATCGGGTCAATAATCAAAGGGGCAAAACCCTGGATTGCATTCAATGGAGTTCTGATTTCATGGGAAATATTGTTCATAAAGGCAGTCTTCAGTTTGTCACTGGCTTCCGCCTTATCCTTGGCCTCAATCAACTCCTCCAACATTTTTCTCCGGGTAGTTATATCTTCTGCAATCACCACCAAATGCGTAATTTTGCCGGCTTCATTCATAAGCGGCGAGATACTTGCATTTACCCAGTACATCCCGCCATTTTTCTTCCGATTCCGAAATTCTCCCGACCAATATTTCCCACTCCGAACCATTTCAATGACCTGCTGTCTGAATTCAGCTGGCTGTTCGCCCGAGTAAAAAATCCATGAAGCCTGACCAATCACCTCCTCCTGACCATAGCCGGTAATAGCACTAAAAGCTGGATTGATGTATTCAACCTTGGCGTTGGAATCAGCGATGAGCACGATGGTTGAACTCTGTTGAATAGCCAGGTTCAATAGCTTGTTCTGCTCTTCCGCCTTTAACTTGTCGGTTATATCATGGAGTATAACATAAAGCAAAACTTTGTCTCCGAATGTAATTGGCCCATAAAACACCTCCACGTCCCTGACTTCGCCACTTGCCAACCTGTGTTGGGAGATCATTTGATTCTGGTTCTTCAATCCGGCATCATTCATTATTTCCGCTATCTCTTCCGCTGGACCTGGGTTGATTTCAAAGATTTTCAACCTGCACAAATCCAGATGGCTCCAGCCATGATAATCGCAAGCCGCCTGATTTGCATCCACAATTCTGCCATCTTTGGGATCAATGATCATCATGACAGAGAGATTTTCAAGGAACAGCGCCTTGTATTTATTCTCTCCTTCAATTCTCTGGAATTCGGCTTTGTTGAGTTTATTAATATGTCTTCTTACCAGGAAGTAGAGTATCAAGGCGGTCACCACGACGTAAAAAGTGCCTTTCCAGGTTTGGAATTTCGTTAGCAGGGTATCGTCCGGTACCAAAAAATCGAGAGCCTTATCGGAGAAGACAATCCATAGAAAACCCAACAGTAGATATATAAATGCTATGTTGTATTCAAATTTTAGTTTGCCGAATAGTCTTGAATTTTCAGATCCCATTGCATACAAAAATTAAAAATCAACGAACTCTCCACTCAAACTCCCCACTTGGATATTCGGAAAAAATGTTTCACATTCACCATTTGTTGGTGCTGCAAAAGCATGACTCGTGGCGGAACAAACGAAGTAGCCAATTGTCTCGCTCAAAGAAGCATGGACAGCAAAGAATTAAAAACAAGAATTGGAATGAGCTGGATTATTTATTGTTAATAACAACAGATTTGATCCCAAATTGTTTAATCGCTTTCGAGATTTAACATAAATTAAAGACTTGAAGGGAATAAGTCTAAGATCAACTTCCGCCCGCCTTCTGTCTTGAAGTTTGCCTCCACAAACCTTCTGACCCCTTCCGGAGATACCGCCTCCTCCACAGAATTCACCAGAAAATCCGCCTCCACCAGCAATTGAAAATCAATTCCGTCTATGGCAGAGAAGGTATGGTGTTTGCTTACGATAAAGCAAACCCGGTCAACAACCTCCGCCTTCACCCCGATTGTTTCCAAAATCTCCCTGGCAACCGGTGGACCTTCCAGTTCCTGGAGCTGACCATTGCAATAACCAAATTTCAGTTCTGCAATATGTATTCCGATGTCGTGAAGAACTGCTGTCAGTTCCAGTACAAACTGCTTCTCATGAGTTAACCCCTCCATTCGGCCCAGCAATTGGGCATATCCAAAGACTTTCACCGAATGCTCAATTCTTTTTTTGTCGCCCCTGTTACGCCGGAACATCTCCTGCAGGGCCAATGCTACCAACTTATCCATTCTTTCGTTCCTTTAAAAGTTTCTGCATGGCAAACATCTCATCCCTTAACCGGGCAGCCTCAATAAAATCCAACTCTTTTGCCGCCTTTTCCATCTCTTTTTTGGTCTTTAGCATGGCTTGTTCAAGGGCTTCTGGTTTCAGGTAGGCCAGAACAGGATCTGCAGCATAATCGATGGTTTCAGGGGGGATGTATGCCTTGGAAATCCCACCTTTGGAAGGTCTGTATTCCAGTCCGATGATCTCCCTGGTTGGTTTGATGATGGCCATTGGCGTGATTCCATTGGCAAGGTTGTATGCATGCTGTTTGTTTCGTCGGTAGTTGGAAGAATCGATGGTACGTTGCATGGAATCCGTGATCTTGTCAGCATACATCAGCACCCTCCCATTCAGATTCCGGGCAGCTCGCCCGGCAGTCTGTGTGAGGGATCGTTCAGAACGGAGGAATCCCTCCTTGTCAGCATCCAGAATCGCAACCAGCGAGACTTCGGGAAGATCGAGCCCTTCCCGCAAGAGGTTGATCCCCACCAGGACATCGAATCCACCCTTTCGCAGCTCTTCCATGATCTCCACCCGTTCCATGGTATCCACATCTGAGTGGATGTAGCGGCACTTGATGTTGATCCGGTCAAAATATTTGGAGAGCTCTTCGGCCATCCGCTTGGTAAGTGTTGTTACCAAAATCCGCTCGTTCTTTTCGATCCGAAGATGGATCTCGTGAATTAAGTCGTCAATCTGGTTGTGTGCTGGTCTAACTTCGATGATCGGATCCAGCAAACCGGTTGGCCGGATGATCTGTTCGACGATGACTCCCTCACTCTTTTGCAGCTCATAATCGGCCGGAGTGGCACTTACAAAGATTATTTGCCGGGCAATCTCCTCAAACTCATCAAATTTCAATGGCCGGTTGTCGATGGCAGCCGGTAACCTGAAACCGTAATCCACCAGGGTCGTCTTCCTGGAGCGGTCCCCACCGTACATTGCCCTGATCTGCGGCATCGTAACATGGCTCTCATCGATGATCATCAGAAAATCGTCCGGGAAAAAATCCAGCAGACAGAAAGGCCTTGAACCGGCCGTCCGACCATCAAAATAACGGGAATAATTCTCTATACCGGGACAGTAACCGAGCTCCCGGATCATCTCCAGATCATAGTTTACACGGTCTTCAATCCTTTTTGCCTCTGAAAATTTCCCGATATTCCTGAAGAAGTCTATCTGGCGGACCAGGTCATCCTGTATTTGGCTGATGGCTGCCTTGGTGCGCTCCTTCGTGGTAACAAAAATATTGGCCGGATAGATCGAATAATGGTCATGAAGTTGTAGAAATGCACCGCTTTCGGGATTGAAGGTGGATATCTCCTCAATCTCATCCCCGAAGAACTGTATCCGAACTGCATCGTCTGCATATGCCGGAAAAATATCAACCGTATCTCCCTTCACCCTGAAATTTCCCCGCTGGAAATCAACATCGGTCCTTGCATACATGGCATCCACCAGCCTGCGGAGCATCACATTCCGGCCCAACTGCTCTCCCACCTTGATATGGGTCACATTGGCATGAAAGTCCTCCGGATTGCCTATACCGTAAATACAGGAGACAGAAGAGACGACTACAATATCCCTTCTTCCGGATAAAAGTGAAGAGGTGGCAGCCAACCGCAACTTCTCAATCTCCTTGTTAATTGCAAGATCCTTTTCAATGAATGTATCTGTTGTTGGCAAATAGGCTTCAGGCTGATAGTAATCGTAATAGGAGACAAAATATTGCACCGCATTCTCTGGGAAAAATTGCTTCATCTCCCCATACAACTGGGCTGCCAGGGTCTTGTTGTGACTCAGGATGAGCGTTGGCTTCTGAACGCTCTCTATCACATTGGCTACTGTAAAGGTCTTGCCGGATCCTGTAACCCCCAAAAGGGTCTGGTAGGGCACACCTGACAAAATACCAGCACTCAGCTGCTCAATGGCCTGAGGCTGGTCACCGGTAGGAATGAAGTCTGCGGTAATTTTAAAGTTCATGCGGTTTTCGAATGTGGAAATGTGGAAATGAAAAAGGTATTACTTGTGACTTGAAATTACAACCTTACATTCCATCTCCAATTAGAATATAAGTAATGCACAAATATAAATGTCGCATTTTCTTCTTTGCGATCCTTGCGTGCTTTGCGCGATACAATCTGGCAAGTAGGCGGGAAAGAGAGACGTGTAACTACGACATTATATTGTTCTTGGAACTTAATACTGAGGTTGACAATTTTTACATTTCCACATTTTCAAATTTTCAAATTAGGAAAGGGGTAATATCCGTGGCAATCATCCCTGCGGTTTCAGCGGCCTGGATACCCAGCGGACTATCTTCAAAAACCTGGCAATATTCCGGATCGACACCAATCAATTCGGCTGCCCGTAAAAAAGTATCCGGGTGTGGTTTATGGTTTTCAACGTCTTCAGCCGTAACAATGTGCTCAAAATGGTTCCTCACACCTGCCAGCTCCAAGGTCTTGTTGGCATAAAACCTGGTACCACCGGTACCACAAGCCATGGGTAATTTTCCTGAATATTCCTCAATTATTCTTATCACGGGTTGAATGGCTGCTGCCTTGTGAATATTCTGGAGGAAATAGTACTCTTTTCTATCTGCAAATACCTGTGGATCAAAATCTATTTGGAATTTTTCCTTCAGTTTTAAGCTGGTCTGATAGGCTGGAACACCGGCCATGCTGTAGAAAACTTCGGAGGTGATTTCAAAACCATATTCCGCAGCTGTCTGTTGATAGGCCAGCAAATGAATAGACATGGTATCCGAAATGGTGCCATCAATGTCAAATATCAAACCTCTGGCCCTTGGATCAACAGATAAAACTCTTTTTGTCAACATCGTTCATATTTAATTTTCAGCAAAAATAATGAATTAGGCCTCAACAGCAGTATTTAAAATTGCAATCTTCAATTTCAAGGGAAATGGATTCACATCATACACGATATTTTGCTAATTTGCATCTTCAAAATCAGCCATCTATTTAATCTGTTTAAATCATGCAGACTTCTGTTCTTTATCTTCCAATGCTCATCCCATCGTGGGGAATTTTCATTGGCATTGCATTGGTTATCATAGGATTTGTGGACAAAAAAGCCGGCTTCACCTATTCAGGATGGGGGGTACTGATGGCTACCGGTTTGTTCTCCCTCTTTTGCAATCTGTTTCAAATTAATGCAGCCCAATTTGTGGACAATGCTTCGCTGAAAGAGACGGCAGAATTGCTCATTGCTTCCGGATGGCTCAATGTTGCCGGTGCTTTTTTGGCGCTTGCCTCCCTTCTTTTTTTCTATTTCAAAAAAAGAAGATACCTGCTTCTGGCAGTGCTCACGATTTTTTTCTTCTCGATTCAATTTTTTCAATTCTACGGACTGCTTCAGAAACCCAAGTAGAAGTTCAACGTACTTATCAAACAAATATCCAATTAAAAAAGACAATCTATGGCCAACGAAATCAATGGATTTTATGAAATTCTGAAAATTGTCCTGCCGGCTTTGATCGTTTTTATTACAGCCTATTTCCTCTTTCACGATATGCTCGAAAATGACAAGCGCAGAAGGGAATTTGAATTCAAAGTACTGCATGCCAAAAGGATGACCCCCATAAAACTACAGTCCTACGAGCGTTTGACACTATTTCTCGAAAGAATCGCACCCGAATCGATGCTGGTCAGGAATGCCCCCCAGGATTTGACTGCTGCCCAATACCACAAATTATTGCTAACAACGATCAGACAAGAATACGAACACAATCTCTCGCAGCAAATCTATGTTTCACCACTGCTCTGGGAAACAATCAAAGGAGCCAAGGAGAAGCTCATTGTACTGATTAACAGGTCGGCAGAAGAGGTTGATCCAAATGGCTCAGCATACGAGTTAAGCAAAAAGATTTTTACCAATTACATGGGAGAGCATCCAGCCCCAGTGGCTTTGGCATTGTCTGACCTGAAAAAAGAGGTCGGAAAATATTTATAATTAATTTATTCCCCACCATATGGATCCCCGCTTCACAACCAGAACCATCCAACTGAATTCTGGGAACCCTGAAAAAAAAAGGGCTGAAATCCTCAGCTACTTTAAAAATACCTACCGGCTCGACGAACACCTGTTTGAGGTATTTGCGGATACAGACGGAATGTACCGGACCGCTGATCCCCTGCGACACCCCCTGATCTTCTATTTTGGTCACACTGCCGCATTTTACATTAACAAGCTTGTAATTTCCAAAATATTGGAAGAGCGGATCAACCCCAGGTTTGAATCCATGTTTGCCATTGGTGTGGATGAAATGTCATGGGACGACCTGAACCAGGGCAATTACAAATGGCCCGCTGTTGCGGAGGTTAAAGCCTACCGGGATCTGGTCTATGAAACGGTGGTCAAGCAGATTGAGACGCTTCCCATCCAGCTGCCCATACGCTGGGAGGATCCAATCTGGATCATCCTGATGGGAATCGAACACTCAAGGATCCACATCGAAACCTCTTCCGTCCTCATTCGCCAGCTTCCACTGGAATACCTAAAACCGATCAATGGTTGGAACACCTGCAATTTGGCCGCACCAGCACCTGCCAATAAATTGATAAGTGCAACCGGAGGCACCATTAAACTGGGCAAGAAATTTGATGATTCGCTCTATGGCTGGGACAATGAATATGGTATACACCAGGCCGTGATTGAACCATTTGAAGCCGCATCCATGTTGTGCTCCAACGGAGAATATCTTGAATTCATCCACAACAAGGGTTATCAAACCGAGCATTTCTGGACAGAAGAGGGATGGCGCTGGAGGAATTTTGCCAAGGCAGAACACCCCCTTTTCTGGCGCATAAAAGGAGACAATTTCAAATTAAGATTGGTTTTTGAAGAGGTGGAAATGCCCTGGAACTGGCCGGTTGAGGTCAATTACCTGGAAGCCAAAGCCTTTTGCAACTGGAAAGCCGAAAAAACGGGATTGCCCATCCGGCTGATGACCGAAGAGGAGTGGTATCTGCTCCGCGATCGGGCCAATATACCTGATGTGCCCGAGTGGGAAAAAGCCCCCGGCAACATCAATCTCGAGCATTACCAAAGCCCCTGTCCCGTAGATCACTTTGCCTTCGGTGAGTTTTACGATCTGGTTGGCAATGTCTGGCAGTGGACAGAAACACCCATCTCAGGATACGAAGGATTCAAGATTCATCCCTCCTACGATGATTTTTCCACGCCAACATTTGACCTGCGGCACAACATGATCAAGGGAGGATCCTGGATTTCAACGGGAAATGAAGCCATCCGCAATTCCAGGTATGCCTTTAGAAGGCATTTCTACCAACACGCCGGATTTCGCTATGTATCTTCTTACCAAGAAGTTGTCATCAAAGACCAAAGCTACGAAACAGATCCGGAGGTCATCCAATATTGCGAAACACATTACGGCGCCCTTCCCGAAGGGATACCAAATTTCCAAAAAGCCATTGCTGATTTCTGCACCAAGGTTTCGGTTGACGGATACCAGCGTTGTGCACTGGACATGGGTTGCAAGACCGGCAGAAGCAGCTGGGAACTGGCACGCTCCTTTCAAAACGTCACAGGAGTTGATCTTTCGGCCAGGACCATACGAGTAGCATCCCAGTTACAAAAACAAGGCTTGTTTAACTATATCTTCCCCGAAGAGGGCGAAGTTTACGATTACCGACAGGTAACCCTCGATGATTTCCAGTTGAAACCACTTGTTGGAAAGGTAAAATTCCTTCAATCCGACTTTACCAACCTGAAGAATGTCTTTAGCGGATACGACCTGGTACTCCTAAACGACATCATCGACCGGATCTATCAGCCCAAAGAGCTGCTCGCACAACTATCCAGCCGAATCAACGATGGTGGTATGCTGGTTATGGCAACCGCCTGGGATTGGGACGAAAAATATACAAAACCAGAAAACTGGCTTGGTGGCTACCGAAGTTCGGCAGAGCCGGTGAGAGGGATAGAGACCCTGGAAGAGTTGTTGAATGAGCATTTTATCAAGACTGGACAAACGACAACCCTACCCTCTGTTTTCAGAATCAACAAACGAAAATCTGTGCTAAAACTGGTTGAGGTGTCGGTCTGGAAGAAGCGGTAAAATCAAAATTGTTTGAAGGGTTTGAATTGTTTGTGTGGTGTGAAGTGTTCGCAACAATTCAAACTTTTTAAACATTTCAAACCCTTCAAACCATTGACTACTCGCTCTATTTTTCTATTTTAACCAGGCTTTAAGCGTGTCGATCGCCTGCTGCTTCATTGTTTCTGGCATGGTAGAGATGCGTGTTTTGTGGCTGCCTCCCGGCTGCACAAGCTTCACAACTCCCGGATTCTTTCCCCCTGTAGCCGCTGATGCCGTCCACGGATCAATGCCTCCATAAATCAACAAAACATTGGTGGCTGAGGTTTTCAGGTATTCGTCGTTCAATTTGCTCATGGTCGGATCATGGGGAAAAACCTGCTCCTTCTCCAAAAACAATTTTTCGATGTAACCACGCATATCCTTGGTTTCGATTACCTTTCCAAAGGGCTTTGGATTGTATGCATAATAGCCAAGTTGCCGGTGTGCCTGCACAAAGAAGGGCATGTTGGCCTTTCCGCTTTCAATGTCAAAATAGTTGCAGGAACTTACCTTCTGGAAATAATCGAAAATCTCCTTGTCAGGTGCATTTGGTGCAGGTATCTCTTTGACCGAATGACCCCACTGCCAGAAAGAGAAGGAAAATTCCAGGACAGAATAATCATAGATCTCCCTTTCAGGAGCTTTGAAATGGTAATTCTTCTCCTTGCAAAGCTGCACAAACATAGGCATCAACTGCTCTTTGCGTTTCAGTACCTCCAATTGAAATGCCTTTACCATTTTGCGCTCCTTTTTGGTAGCTACCTCTTTTTCAATAAAACGGGGATGCCTGAACTCCTCTACGGCGAAGTTAAGGGGCGCAACATAGGGTACAGTAACTGCTACATCATCCGGATAAAGTGTCCGGTGGTAGAGGGCAGTTTCCCCTCCCTTGCTGATGCCCGTGCTCACCCACTTCTGGTTGTAGATCCTTTTGAAAAGCTCCACTACATGGTGCTGGTCTGCCGCTGCATTCTCGACGGTCAAGTCGGCCCAATCGACAACCACAGGTATCGATTTCCCAAAGTAGCGGTGTTCGACAAAGAGCTGGTTGGCCTTCAGCAAGGGGCACAGCTCATTCAGGTGCCTGCTGCTTGCTGCATAACCGCCGCCATAACCCTCGGTGATGAATACGACAGGACGGTCATAGGCCAGGTGCGAAACAAATACCCGCTGCGAAAAACTCCCCTTATCAGGATGCATATGGTCGATTGGCTGTTTGACATTGACAACATAGGCTTCACTGAAGAAGCCGTTTTGCTCCATCTTCTCTACAGAGATGATACCGGGCAATTCCTTGATCCGCTCCTGCAGAGATTGCGCAACAAGCGAAAAAACTGAAATAAATAGGAATAACGACAATAGGGCTGAACGCCTCAACTCTGATTTAAAACTAGATTGAATCATATTAGAATTTTCGATTTTGGATTAAAACCCAACCACGGATTTCACTAATTACACAAATTGAAGAGAAAATATTTTCGGTTAAAAGTAAAGTACTATAGTAATATTTAATTCATTCAATAACCCCGTAAACTTTTCAAACCCTACAAACATTTCAAACATTTTAACAACAAAGAGAGAGGGCAATTTCCCGTTTCTCTGTTTCTCCGTTTCACGCTCACCCTCTTCTCAAAAGAAGAGACAATATTAACTATTCGGCTATTTTGATTAAAGTGATATTACACCCTCTATCTCCCCTGCCTTCCGATAGATTGCAAGTACTTCGTCCGGATTCTTCATCTCCTGCTTGCAGGAAAGTGAAATGAAACGGATGTCTTTGGAAGTTCGATAGGTTATCTGATCCTCAAATTGAAACAATTTCCGGACCATATCAAGTTTATCCTTGTCATTGGGCACGATAAACTTGAAAAAATAGATCCCCGGCCACTGTTGCTGGGCCCACAAGATGCTTCTGGCTTTCTCTAATTCTTTATCCATAATTTTATTTAGAAAATGTGACAATTCGACTATTCGACAATGGAAAAGCAGAAGAGCAAGAACAATTCACCAATTGTCACATCGTCTAATTGTCACATTGACACATTTACCAAATCATCTCCACAAACCCCTTCGATCGCCGTCGCTCCCCATCACGCCCTTTCGCATCCACCACATAAAAATAGACACCAGGAGCGCAGAGCTTTCCATTGACCGTGCCATCCCAGGCAGCAAATTCCGACTCATCGGGAATGTAATTGCTGGAGGAAAACTGGTGTACCACCTTCCCCCAGCGATTCAATACAGTAAAGCTTAATGTTTCGAGTGACCTGGTTTTCAAAATCAGTTTATCATTGACACCATCCCCGTTGGGGGTAAAAACAGGGGCCACCTTTACAAGGGATGTATCCACGATGATGTAATCGGGGAGATAGAAGGTATCGCGGCAGGTAAGTGACTGGACGGTTTTTGAAGCCACCAGCTTGACTTTGTATTTCCCGGAGAGATAATAGGTATACAATGGATTTTCATCGTACAATACATCCTGAAAGGAATCGATGGCAGCAGTTCCGCTCCCCATAGCGGCGAGAATCTCCTTCTCCTTGAAAATGTACCATTCATACTTGCCGGGATCACTGTTCTCGCTCAGATTCTTAAAGTCTATGTTTGCGGGTGCCTGGGGAAATACATATTGCGGATCGTTTTGCTGGGGTGTACTCCACGAGAAATTGGCAATGGGCACCGGAGAGGTATAATCTACCTGGGAGCTTCTCATACATCCTGAACGGTCGGTGACCTCTACCTTGTACACAATATTTTTGGAGGGGGGCGGTGCAATGGTTGGATTTTGTAGTGCCGTGAAATAGGTGGCACCGGAGTACCAGCGGTATTTGTAGTCAGGGTTCAGCTGAACCGGCTTACCGGTGGTAAGGTCAAAATATTGGTAGGATGCCCCTGTAACAGCCGAAGTCAGCTTCAAAACTGTGCAGGTGGACTGCGCAATGGCTGCAACTGGCGCTAGCCAGCCATTCATCACCCAGGCCCGGTACTGAAAACTCTGTCCGCTCTCCGTAAAAGTGACTCTGTAGCAACCATCCGTCAGATTGCTGATGGTAGAAACGGGGGCTGCCTCGTTCGAAAAATTTTGAAATTTCAAAGTCAGGGGATCATATTTTTCCCAAAGAAAGGAGACCGTTGTACCAGCGGATTTTGCCGTCAGAGAGGCTGCAGGGACTCCCTGCTGTGTACAAAAAAAGTAGATCGGATCATTGACGGGAAAGGTTGGATAGGCCGTAGTTTCCTGCTTGTTGGCATTCCCCGGGGAGAGTGATTGCGCATGCAGCCTTCCCAGGGAGGAACAAATAGTTACCCATATAAACAGTACCAGGAAAGCTAAGAATCTCAAATGCATATCTTGAAAGATTGTATGACAACCAGCTTACAAATTTAAACAACTATCCGGCCTGACCAAGAAATTATTTGATCGATTTAGCCGGGAACGATTCCAATGCATTAAACAGATGCGCAACGATCTTCTCCAAACTTAAAACTTTGGAAAAGTTCTTAGCCAAAACTGACAATTGCTGCCCCAAGGGACTTATCTTTGCAGCACAACAACCATAAATTTTCCATTTTGGCGAACTATCTCGACAATCTGAATGAAGCCCAGCAAGAGGCAGTTAAAAATTACGAAGGTCCTTCACTGATCATAGCTGGTGCTGGTTCTGGCAAGACAAGGGTACTTACCTACCGGATAGCCCATTTGCTGCAAAACAAAATTCCCCCCTCCTCCATTCTGGCATTGACATTCACCAACAAGGCAGCCAGGGAGATGAAAGAGCGGATAGCCGGTGTGGTAGGGCC
>CAZVTL010000017.1:0-4350 GCA_964630075.1 uncultured Tangfeifania sp. | reverse complement strand
AAATACCTATGGATGGGAACGTTCCACTCCATATTTTCAAGAATCCTCAGAGCCGAGGCTACACTGATCGATTATCCCTCCACCTTTACCATCTACGACACACAGGATTCCAAGAGTCTGCTAAGAACCATCATCAAAAGCATGGCCCTGGAAGAGAATACCTACAAACCATCCCTCATCATGGGGCGGATCTCAGCAGCCAAGAACAACCTGGTACTTCCGGTTGGATACAGGCAAAACGAAACAGTGCGGGATTCTGATCAGGCCGCCCGCATTCCAAAAACGGGCGAAATCTACGAAGAGTATGTCAGACGCTGCAAGAATGCAGGAGCCATGGATTTTGACGATCTTCTGCTGATGACCAATATCCTTTTCAAACGCTTTCCCGAAACCCTGCAAAAATACCAGCATCTCTTCCGTTACATTCTGGTGGATGAGTACCAGGACACCAATTACTCACAGTACCTGATTGTCAAGAAACTGGCAGAGTTGCACCACAACCTGAGTGTCGTCGGGGATGATGCGCAGAGCATTTACTCCTTTCGGGGCGCCCGCATCGAAAATATTCTCAACTTCAAAAACGACTATCCAGACTTCAAGGTATATAAACTTGAGCAAAATTACCGCTCGACACAAACAATTGTAAATGCAGCGAACAGTCTGATCGCCAAAAACAAGAATCAGTTGCAGAAGACTGTCTTCAGCGAAAATGATACCGGCTCCAAAATAAAGGTGCTCAATGCGCTGAACGACCAGGAAGAGGGCTTCCTGGTGGTCAACGAAATTTTCCAGAAACGGATGTCCGAACACGACAACTATGCTGATTTCGCCATCTTGTACCGGACAAACGCGCAATCCCGGGTATTTGAGGAGGTGCTGCGAAAAAGGAACATCCCTTACAAGATTTATGGAGGCCTCTCCTTTTACCAGCGGAAAGAGATCAAGGATCTGCTGGCCTATTTCAGGCTGGTGATCAACCAGAAGGACGACGAATCTTTCAAGAGGGTCATCAACTATCCTGCGCGGGGAATTGGTGCAACGACACTTGGGAAGTTGGAGGAGTATTCCGCACAAATCAACTCCAGTATGTTTGCCGTGGCATCAGATCCGCTGATGTTGCAACAAGCTGGCCTCAATGGTGGAGCCGCAAAAAAGGTAACAGAATTTATCCATCTCGTGGACTCCTTTTCTGATCGTTCCTTCACCATGGAAGCCTTCGAAATGGCCCAGCGAATTGCTACGGAGACGGGTATTTTGTCGGAGCTCTACCAGGACAAATCACCCGAAAACATCAGCAGATATGAAAACACCCAGGAGCTGCTGAATGCCATCCAGCAGTTTACCATTGATGCCATTGAAGAGGGTCATTCGGCACTGTTGGCCAATTTCCTGGAGGAGGTCTCCCTCCTGACCGACCAGGACAATGAGAAAACGGAAGACCATGACAAGGTCACCCTGATGACTGTTCACTCCTCCAAAGGACTGGAATTCAACAATGTGTTTGTTGTAGGCCTGGAAGAGAATCTTTTCCCATCCGGATTCACCGGAACCCTCACTTTGCCCGAATTGGAAGAGGAACGCAGGCTTTTTTATGTGGCCCTAACCCGCTCCAGAAACCATGCTTTTCTTTCGTTCGCGCAGCAGCGTTTCAAATGGGGCAAGACTGAATTCTGTCATCCAAGCCGATTCATCGGCGAGATAGATCCGCGCTACCTTGATGTTCAGGGCAGTCGTTTCTTTCAACACGGAATATCCAATGAACCAACAGATACCCATGGTGGCTTCAACAAGAGCAACCGGATAACCGGGGAACGAACCGGCATCACGCCAACCAAACCTTCAGGAACCTTAGGTCTGAATTACAGAAAAGGAAATGAGACCAATCCCGGAGAGCCATTTGAGTCAGATGACCCCAACTCCCTTCAAATTGGAATGTTCGTAGAACACCAACGATTCGGCAGGGGAAAGATTGTTGACCTGGAGGGGGATATGCCTGAGAAAAAAGCAAAAGTCTTCTTCGCCAATGCCGGGGAGAAGCAACTACTGTTAAAATTTGCCAAATTAAAGATAGTTACGGAATAGTCCTTTCGATCGGGTTTGATATGAACGGCTAATTGTATACCTTTGTCCGATAGAAACAAACAGCTCCAAAAAGAGCACTTAATTGAAATTCACGATGTTCAAAGATTACAACACCCAGCGCACCAAGATGAAGCTGCCGGAATATGGCAGGGCACTTCACAAGATGGTCGAACATGTTCTCACGATTGAAGACCGTGAGGAGCGCAATCTTGCCGTAAAATCGATCATTGACATCATGGGGATGATGTATCCCTACCTGCGTGACATCAACGATTTCAAACACAAGCTTTGGGACCACATTGCCATTATGTCCGATTTCAAACTCGACATCGATTATCCATACACTCCTCCCGTTCCTGAAACTTTCACCGAAAAACCCAAACATATTCCTTACAATCAATCGGATATCCGTTTTCGCCACTATGGGAAGATCATGGAGCAACTGATCGACAACATTGCCAAAATGGAAGATGAGAATCCTGCCAAAGAGGTGAATACAGAGCAGTTGGCCAATCAAATGAAAAAATCCTACCTGACCTGGAACAAGGATATGGTGGAAGATGAAAAGATATTTGACGATTTGAAGCTGATCTCAAGGGGCAGGCTCAAGGTAAGGGAAGATATTCACCTTCAGGAGGTGACAGATATCATCAAAATCCAGAAGAAAAAAGCGAAGGTAGGTACCGGACAAAACCGGAAACACAAGTAGCATTCTCCTGATGTCATGGCAAGATTCATCATTGAAGGAGGGAATAGCCTGGTCGGTGAACTGACACCCCAAGGGGCAAAGAATGAAGCCCTTCAGGTCATATGTGCAACACTGCTTACCCCACATACTGTTACGCTCTCCAATATTCCTGAAATCAGTGATGTCATCAAACTGATTGAGATCCTGCAAAACATGGGTGTTGCGGTTGAAAGGCTCGAAAAGGGCACCTACTCATTTTGTGCGGGCGAAGTCGATGTAGAGACACTCAATTCTCCCAAATTTTTTCAACAAGCAGCTGCACTGCGCGGATCAATTATGATTATCGGCCCCATGCTTGCGCGGTTTGGCAAAGGCACTATTCCGCAACCCGGAGGGGATAAAATTGGCCGTCGAAGGCTGGATACCCACTTTCGTGGATTCGAATCCCTGGGGGCACAGTTTATTTTTGACGCAGAGAATGCCCTTTTCAGGGTTGAAGCCAAAAAATTAAAGGGATGCTATATCTTGCTGGATGAAGCCTCCGTAACCGGAACTGCAAACCTGATCATGGCAGCTGTCCTGGCAGAAGGAACCACCACCATCTACAATGCTGCCTGCGAACCATATGTCCAGCAACTGTGCCATATGCTGATCCGAATGGGTGCCAGGATCGATGGTGTAGGCTCCAATTTGCTGCACATCCATGGCGTAACCTCGCTCAATGGCTGCTCGCACCGGCTGCTTCCCGATATGATTGAGGTTGGAAGCTTCATTGGACTGGCGGCCATGACCTCCTCCGATCTGCTGCTCAAAAATGTTGGTTACGAACAATTGGGCATCATTCCCGATTCCTTCCGCAAAATGGGCATCGAACTGATCAGGATGGGAGATGATATACGGATACCTGTACAGGAGCACTATGAGATAGACTCTTTCATCGATGGCTCTATCATGACCATTGCAGATGCACCCTGGCCCGGGTTAACACCCGACCTGCTCAGTATATTCCTGGTAGTTGCCACCCAGGCAAGGGGTAGTGTACTGATACACCAAAAAATGTTTGAAAGCCGGCTCTTCTTCGTTGACAGGCTGATTGACATGGGATCTAAAATCATCCTTTGCGATCCGCACAGGGCAACCATTATCGGATTGGACCGTTCACATCCCCTGCGGGCAACCCGTATGACCTCGCCGGATATCCGTGCTGGGGTTGCTCTACTCATCGCAGCCCTCTCGGCGAAAGGCACCTCTGTCATCGACAACATCGATCAAATCGACCGTGGATATGAGCACATCGATCTTCGGTTGAATGCCATCGGGGCAAAAATCAAAAGAGAATAGCAGAGGTAAGGCTGTCAGTTTTTACCTTTTTTTGGTGCCAAAATGTCCGAAACGATTCCAATGGCAAGCTTTTTGAAGAAAAGAAATGTACTGAATGATTGATGTATGATGACAAGAAAAAAAGAAGACCACAAAAAAAACAGCAATGGATCTGTGAAAGAGCACGATAGGCATCAGTCCAATGCATCACAAAACTTTGAAAGAGAAACTAAAGGTGGAGAAGAAGAAATCGATGAAGT
>CAZVTL010000016.1:0-29205 GCA_964630075.1 uncultured Tangfeifania sp. | reverse complement strand
GTATTGCAATTGATTTGACAATATTTGACAAGTTTGAAAAGAAAAGAGCGTAAAATGATTAATTGGGACATACAACATATGTATAAAACACTGAATTGTTATCGGTTATACAAATAGTCTTCCCTACATAGGTGTTTTTGCAAGGGGATGTGAACGAATCCCGTGCGCACCTGTTGTCAACCGGTAGATCCTCTCTCAAAACTTCATTGCAAACACCACTCCCCCACCTTTTGGGTACCATGTAGGCACCAAAACAAAGGAAGATGGTTTATTGCCCCATCTGTACTTGTGTGTCAGGTAGATCAATTTAACCGAAGAGATCCCAATTCCGGCGCCTATCAGCACATCTGAGGCCCAGTGTCGGTTATTGGCAACTCTCAAATATCCAGTCGTTGTGGCACATAAATAACCTGCAGCACTGATCCAGGGAGAGGTATCCCGGTACTCCATATCGAGCAGGGTGGCAGATACGAATGCCTGGGCTGTATGTCCGGAGGGCATCGAGTTGGCTGAACTACCATCCGGCCGCACGTTGTGGATAAAATGTTTCATGGAGTAAACAATGGAGGCTACCAGCATTTCAGACTTTGCGGTAATGATCATCTGGTTGAGCAGGTCGCTGCGACTTTTCATGCCGGCCAGTTTGAAACTGAAGAGTGCTGCAATGGGCACGAATTGCAGGTAATCGTCGGCAGAGGTAGAAAATCCGTTCATTTTGTGCTGCATATGCTGTTGAATGCGCTCCTTGCCGAATACCGTGTGAGCTGGAACCGTTTCAACAAGAACGCCCGCAGTCACCAACGCCAGCGGAACGATCGATGATTTGAGCCAGCAGTGGCCATTGGGGCAGGTAGTTCCACCGGCCTTTGCACTGTCCTTTGCGCTCAAGTGAGCAAAAGAAACGGATGTTTCAGCCAATGCTTGTGCCGAAGTTATGCTGCTAAAGCATACCAGGAGAAATAGAATTACAGATCTTGTCATTTTATGTCAGATGATATCCCTACCGGGATTAAAAATTAAATTCAAACAGTTTCTAAATGTAGCGTATTAATAGATATTTTTGCAGCATTTCCATTCGACAAGCTTAGGGACTTGTAAAAATTCAAACATTTCCCTTCGACAAACTCAGGGAACGTTAACATTTCAAACATTGTAAACGCTAAAAACTTTAAATATGGCAACTGTCAATTTATCAGACCATGTAAACCATGAAGTTCCGGATGCCAAGGGCATGAAATTCGCAATAGTGTATGCTGAATGGAATCCGGAGGTTACGGTGCCATTGAAGAATGGTGCTGTTGAGACACTGCTAAAATATGGTGCCTTGCGCGAAGACCTTTACATCGAGGAGGTTCCCGGCACCTTCGAATTAACGCTGGGCGGACAATTGATGGCAGAAAATACAGAGGCAGACGCAGTTATATTGCTGGGCTGTGTAATTCAGGGGGAAACCCGTCATTTTGAATTTATCTGCCAGGGAGTTACCTATGGCACGACGAAATTGAATCTGGAGTATGGCATTCCCTTTATTTTTGGTGTATTGACCACAGAGAATCAACAACAAGCCCTGGACCGTGCAGGAGGAAGGCTTGGCAACAAAGGGGATGAGGCGGCCTATACGGCGATCAAGATGGTGGCTTTGGGCAGGAAACTAACAACTAAAAGCAAATAGTTGTTAGTTATTAGCTTTTAGCAAAAGAGAAGGGCTCCGATTTGGAGCCCTTCTCTTTTGTCTTATTTGCGTTTTTTATCTTGCAATGCTTTTTGTTTGGCCATCTCCTCCAGTTTGGTCTGGAATTTGGATTTGGTAACAGGTATCTTTTGCTTGGCTTTCAATTGGGCATGGATCTTATCTTCGTTGATCAACTTTTTAAAGATGTACATCTGGACAAAAGTCAGCAACAATGAGAGGAAGTAGTAAAGGCTCAAACCTGAGGCATAGCTGTTGAAGATGAAAAGGAACATCACCGGCATCAGGTACATCATGGTTTTCATGCCGGGCATCTGCTGGGTACCAGCCGCACCAGTCATTTCGTTGTTGTACTTTACGTAGAAGATATTGGTAATCGTCATCAAAAGGCAGAAAAGGCTGACATGGCTGCCATAAAATGGGATCTCGAAGGGCAGCGTAGCGATTGAATCAAAGGAGGACAAGTCGGTCGCCCACAGGAAACTTTGCTGACGCAGTTCAATGGAGATGGGGAAGAAATAGAACATAGCGATCAGAATTGGCATCTGCAACAGCATTGGCAAACAGCCACCCATCGGATTAACCCCGGCCTTTTTGTAAAATGCCATCACAGCCTGCTGAGATTCAAGCTTTTTATCATCCCCGTATTTCTTTTGGATCTCTTCTATTTCAGGCTTCAGCAATTTCATTTTAGCCTGAGAGATATAGGACTTGTAAGTAAATATCAGTGTCAGCAGCTTGATGTAAATGGTCAGCAACAGGATGATCAATCCAAAATTCCCAATGTAACGGCGCAGGAAGTCAAAGGCTGGGATCACAATGTATTTGTTGACCCAGCCAATAATGGTCCAGCCCAGTGCAAGCTGTTCCTCCATGCCCAGATCATATTGTTTCAGGGTATTGTATTGGTTGGGGCCAAAATAGAATTTGGCAGGAAAAACCTCACTTCCCTTGACATCCAAAGGAATGGTCAAATCGGCTGTCATCTCTGCCACAAACGAAGAGTCCAGGTCTTTCTTGACAGTTGAAATCTGGGCATTTTGGAAGCTTTGATCGGCAATCAGCACAGAGGAGAAGAACTGTTGTTTGAAACCAACCCATTTCACCTTGGTTGTCAGTGATTTGGTCTCTGATTTTGCAAGATCAAGGTTGTCAACTTCATCTTTGTCAAATTTGTAGAAGATGGTTGACTGGTTGTTCTCTCCAAATTTAGACATCTTCTCCTGTCTGGGAACATTGACATACCAAAGAAAGTTGACATATTCGGAATTGGCTCCGGCAACTTTCTTCAGACCAGATGTTTTGATGTCAAAACCGACCAGAAAAGAGTTGTGTTTGATTGTATAGACATATTCAATGAAAACGCCATTGCCGGCATCCAGACGCATCGAAAGAGATTTTGAATCTCCGGCATTCTCTTTGTTGAATTTTTCACGTCCCTCCTGCCCCACCTTGACTTTTGCATTGGTGAGGATAATTTGACTTTCAGCCACAGAGGGTTGAAAGTAGAATTGATCTGTTTGAATACTTTTGTTCTGTGAAAAGAAATTGAGTCCGAATTTATTCTCCCCACCTTCGAAGAGTACCAGTGGTTTGCCATTGTATCGTTTGTAATCTTTCAGTTCAACGGCATAAATTTTACCTCCCTTGTTGGAAAGGACCACTTTCATCAAATTGTTCTCCAGGGTGACAAATTTCTCTTCGCCTTGGGCAGAACCTGCAAACACACCGTAGAGGCTGGTTAACTCGTTCTGTACGGAAGCTGTATCGGTTTTATCGGTGGTAGCTTGAATCGCTGCTATTTCAGCCTGCTTGACTTGTTCCCTGGCTTTTTGATTTTCGACCTGTGCGATTGAATCGTTTTTTAGCCTCAATATCTCAAGATCCTTTTCTGAGGGTTTATTGAAATAACTGGCAGTAAATAGTATGATAAATATCAGAACCAGTCCTGCGATGGTATTCTTATCCATAAATTAAATTGTGTGTTTTTGAGAATTTTCGATTACTGCCTTGATAAAAGCAATAAAGAGTGGGTGTGGTTGCAGTACAGTACTGCTGTATTCGGGATGAAACTGGACTCCGACGAACCATGGATGGTCGGGGATCTCTATTACTTCTACCAGATTGGTATCCGGATTGAAGCCAGTCGCTTTCATTCCTGCTTTTTCAAATTTTGACAAATAATTGTTGTTGAACTCATAACGGTGGCGGTGACGCTCTGCAATCTTTATTTTGCCGTATGCCCTGTAGGAATTGGAATCTTTTTTCAGGTTGCAGGCGTAGGAACCCAGACGCATGGTACCCCCTTTGTCTACAATCCCTTTCTGTTCGTCCATCAAATCAATCACGGGAAATTCAGTCAGCTGATTCATTTCTGTGGAATCGGCTCCATTCAACTTCAGAATATTACGGGCAAACTCAATTACTGCAATCTGCATCCCCAGGCAGATACCAAAGAATGGTATCTTCAATTCCCTGGCATATTTTGCCGCAGTGATCTTTCCTTCAATGCCTCTGTGCCCGAAACCGGGAGCAATGATGATGCCCTGGCAGCCTTTTAATTTTTTTTCAATATTCTCTTCATTAATTTTTTCTGAGTGGATCCATTCCACCTTTACCCTGCATTCATTGGTGGCTCCGGCATGAATTATGGCCTCTGCAATTGACTTGTAGGCATCCCTCAATTCAACATATTTCCCGATCAGCGCGATTTTTACCTCTTTCTTTGGATTCTTGTACCTGTATAGAAATTCATTCCAGCTCTTGAGATCGGGTTCATTGCCAAGGGGAAGTCCCAGTTTTTTCAAAACAATCACATCCAGCTTCTCTTGCTGCATCATGATGGGTACTTCATAGATGGTTGAGACATCAATCGATTCAATCACTGCCTCTTTGCTAACATTGCAAAACAGCGCAACCTTCCCCTTGAGATCCGGGGTCAATTGGTGTTCGGTGCGAAGCACCAGCACATCGGGTTGAACGCCATTTTCAAGCAGCTGCTTCACCGAATGCTGTGTGGGTTTGGTTTTTAACTCCCCGGATGCCGACAAATAGGGTACGAGGGTAAGGTGAATGATTAGTGCATCGGTACCAAGCTCCCATTTCATCTGCCTGACGGTTTCGATGTAGGGCAATGATTCAATGTCACCAACAGTTCCGCCAATCTCTGAAATCACCACATCAAATTTTTTCTTAGATCCCAGGTATTTAATGTACCGCTTGATTTCATCGGTAATGTGCGGGATAATTTGAACCGTCTTGCCCAAATAATCACCCCTCCGCTCCTTGTTGATGACCGACTGGTAAATCCGGCCGGTGGTAACATTGTTTGCCTGTGAAGTTGGAGAGTTCAGGAATCGTTCGTAATGCCCAAGGTCAAGGTCGGTCTCTGCACCGTCCTCAGTTACATAACATTCCCCATGTTCGTAAGGGTTCAGTGTACCTGGATCCACGTTGATGTATGGATCCAATTTTTGAATGGTGACCTTGTAACCTCTGGCCTGAAGTAATTTGGCCAGGGAGGAAGCGATGATACCCTTTCCCAGGGAGGAAGCAACGCCTCCGGTAACGAAAATGTACTTGGTGATTGACAAAACGTTCCTAATTTAAAGTTTATCCAACGAGTGCAAAGTAAAGAATAAAAAACGTAAAGGCAGAATGTGGAGCTCAAAATTGTCAACAAATTCAAAACCAAAGACCCGCTCCGGTAAGGGAACGGGTCCTGTAAAGTTGCTGGTAATCAATTGATCTCCTCTTGCTCGTCGATGATTTTCATCTTCGATTTCAGCTGATCAATTTGAATTCTGATTTTATCGATCTGATCGTTTACTCCATCAATCAAAGACTGCGCTCCTTTGGAGGATCCGAAGAAACCAACATTGTTAGTCAATGTATTGATATCGTTTTCAAGTTGTCTTAAGCGAACTGCGTAGCGGTCACGTTCTGTATTGATTTTGGACCATCCCCGGGGCTGTGATGCCAAATGTTCAATTTTGGATTTGAATTTGATCAGATTCAGATCCTGATCGTCCATTTTAATTTTATTGAACTGGTTGTCAATCGCATCGTGGAATTTGTTTTGCAACTCCTCCTTCTTCCTGAAGGGCACATGTCCTATCTCGGACCACCTGTCCTGAAATTTCTTAAGTGCAGAAAGATCATCTTTAGCGACACCAGTTATTTTGTACTCTTCAATTTCTGTAACCAACTGTTTTTTCGCCTTCAGATTCTCATCCTGATCTCCGGTTACCCCCGAAAAATGAGTCTGCTTTTTGTTGAAAAATTCGTCGCAAGCGGTTCTGAAACGCTTCCAAATCAATTCAGATTGCTTTCTTGGCACAGGACCAACCTCTTTCCATTTTTTTTGTAAGGTGATAAGGCGATCTGTTGTAGCATTCCACTCGTCGCTATCTTTCAGTCTTTCAGCCTGTTCACAAATGTCAACTTTCAAAGCGTAGTTCTGTAACAAATGTTCTTTGCTTTTATTCCAGAAATTTCGCTTGTTTTGAAAGAAAGTATCGTTGGCTGCTCTAAAACGATCCCATATTTTACTGTTCTCTTTTCTGGGACCAAATCCGGTTTTTTTCCACTCTTCCTGAAGTACGATTACCTTTTCAGTCACATCGTTCCATTCCCGTGGGTTGTCGGATACAAAACCAGAAAGCCCTTCAGCCATTTCACAAAGCTCAATTTTCCTTTGCAGTTGTTCTTTCTGGACCGAACGTTCTTGTTCAAAGTGTTGCTGGTATCTTTTGTTGATGACAGAGGTTGCAGTCTTGAAACGGTCCCAAAGTTCCTGTTTGTGATCCCTTGGAACTGGCCCAATTTCGCGCCAGGACTCATGCAGCTTTTGAAGTTCCTTAAAGGTGGCAAGTGGCTCATCTGAGTTTACTGAGAGCTCCTCTGCCTTCGTGCAAAGAAGCATCTTTTGGTCCATGTTGCGTTTGAGGTCCAGGTCGCGCAACTCACGGTCGATTTTGACAAAATCATAAAAACGCTCTACCTGGTAGTGGTAATTCTCCCAGAGGTCCTTGACTTTCGATTGGGGTACCTGTCCGATAGATTTGAATTTTATTTGCAAATCATTGAACAATTGAAAGGTATTGTTTAATGAGTTCTCACTGTTAACCAGTGTTTTAATCTCATCAATGATTTCAATTTTCTTGTGGTAATTCTCTTCCTTGACAGCCTCCTGTTTCTTGTTAGATTCGTACCGCAGGTTTTTATACTCCCTGAAAAGGTCCTTTAATTCCTGTTCGAAAGGATCAGATTCTGCTAAAAAGAGCTCCTCATCATTTCCCTCTGCCAGGAAGGCTGTCTTTTGTTCTCCTATTTCATGGTTTCTAATTTTATAAAAGCAGGCTTTTATTGCATCAGCATGAGGCTTAATAACTTCTACTTCACCTTCGCTGATAATCTTTCTGAGCGTATTGATCAGGTTTATCTTGTTGTAAGAGGAGTAATCGTGGATTGGCTGACCCTCTCCCACAGGTTCATCATCGTGAAAAGGATCATCTTCTTCATCCGTACCATCCAATTGAGGTTCGAGAATCAATTCTGTCAGTTCGGACTCATTTTCGGGGGAGGATTTTACAGAAACAACTTTTTCAGGAGCAGCTACTTTCGTTTCGCTATTTTTCTTTCTTGCTTTTGGCTTAACAGCTGCCACTTCATCGGTAGTGATTTTATCGGCAACAATTTCCTCAATGGCAACTTCTTCCTTGTCTGCAATGGTATCCGAAACAACGCCAGTCTCTGCATTCTGCACAATTGAATCAGTTGTTGATTCATTTTCTGCTGCGGAAGCAGGATTCTCCAATTCTTTAGATTTCATATGATTATAATTCTGTTTTTCAATGGCCAAATGGAACTCCCAATGAATATTCGCTTGCAATTGAAGGAGTGTTTCATGGTCGTTTCATCAGCAATATCATTACGGCCGTTAAGCCAGGACGGTTGAAAAAAATTAATTCACGCGCTTATAAATATTTATCGTTGCATGGAATAGTCATGAGGAATAAATTAATGGTGATTGATGATTTGTAAATCAAGACTATTTCTGCACGAAAATAGATATTTACCAGTTAAACTCAACTGTTTCTGAAACATATTTTAAGAAATTTTTACAAATAGCAGGGTATTGGGAGAAAATTAGGAGTGTCAGACTTTTTTTACCTTTGCAAAAACGTTTTTATGCGCATAGATATACTTACAGTTGTACCTGAATTGTTGGAGAGTCCGTTTAACCACTCGATCCTAAAGCGGGCTCAGGAAAAGGGTATTGCTGAGATAAAGGTCCACAATATTAGAGATTGGGCAACCGACAAACACAAACGCGTAGATGATTATGCTTTTAGCAAAGGTGCTGGGATGGTGATGATGGTAGAGCCCATCGACAAAGCTATTTCAGAGCTCTGTTCACAGCGTATCTACGATGAAATTATATTTCTTACTCCGGATGCAGCCAAATTTACCCAAAAGGATGCCAATAGGCTCTCAATGAGTGGAAACCTGATCATTTTGTGCGGTCATTACAAAGGTATTGACCAGCGGGTTCGAGACAATTTGATTACGCTGGAATTTTCAATAGGAGATTATGTTCTGACAGGTGGAGAATTGGCTGCAGCCATTCTGACCGATGCCATTGTGCGGTTGCTCCCCGGGGTTTTGTCGGATGAAACTTCTGCCTTGACAGATTCTTTCCAGGACGGATTGCTTACACCTCCTGTTTATACGCGCCCTGCTGAATACAAAGGTTGGAAAGTCCCTGATATATTACTGTCGGGCAATGATCAGCTCATTGATGAATGGAAAATGGAACAGGCATTGGAGCGAACACGGCGAATCCGTCCCGATTTACTTGCCTAACCACGGGTAACCTGTTTGCCGCAAAGGGAGGCTTGAGAGCAAAACTGGCAATGTTCTTCGAGGGAAGTTTGAAAAAAAGGAAGATCAGGCTGGAAAATATCTTCCAGCAGTTTTAACAGCAATGGCTCAAAATCTGCCTTAACTTCCTGGTAATTCAAACCTGATTCGCCACTCCCCTTCTTTGACAGTCGAACCTTCTCCTGTTTGAAAATTCTTTTGAGAGCAAAGATGCCCGGATAAATTGCTGTCTGGTGTGGGTAGATCCTATCGTAAATCCAGCAATAAACGAGGGTTTGAAAAGCCGCTTTGTTTCTATTTCTTGCGGTGTGGTCGAATAGTTCAGTCAATTCGCCAAATGTGGATTCGGTACCCCCAGTTTTGTAGTCCAAAATTTCTATATTTCCTGATATTGAGTCGATTCTGTCAATTATTCCTCCAATGCGAACGGCATTGTTTCCACTGTTTATTTCCATCGTCGCCCCTACCCTCTGCTCCAGGCCTTCAATTGTAAAGGGTGTTCTGGTTCGATCCAGCTGAAGCGTCTGAACAACCATCTTTTTAATTGCCTCAAATACCAATCTGTTTCGGCCGGTAATTGTGCTGTCATTGGCTGGATTGCCGGATTTGAAAAAGTGGATTTGGAAAGCCTCATTCAATGCCTTGTCTAAGTTCGCACCATCTTCCAGCAATGACTGAACAGTCTTCTCCTCCATCGTTTGATTCAAATATGGACGATACATTGTTTCCATCACAGAATGAAACAACTGTCCGAAAATTCGGGCATCTACCTCTTCCGACACCTCCTCTTCGTCATTGAAATGGGCAATGTACTTGAAATAGAAGCTGAGCGGGCAGTGTAAATACAGGTCTAAAGCAGTGGGTGATATTGTTTTCCCACCCTCCAAGTAATTACGAAGCGCCTCCAGAACCTTTCCCTTTTTATCAATTGCAATGGGATATACAGCCAATGGATCTATGGAGAATTCTACTCCCAAATCCTCAATCATGAAAGGGGATTCAATTTGCAACTGGTGAAGGAAACGACTTTTTTCACCTGTTTTTAAACCATTGGAACCTGAATTGTAGACAAACGTGACACTATCGGCCCGTTGAAGGATCCGATAGAAATAATATGCATACATAGCATGCTGCTCTTCCGTGGTAGGTAAGCCAATGCCCCTGCGAAGATGGTAAGGAATAAATGATCCGTTGCTATTCGATTTTGGCATAATTCCCTCATTTACTGATAATAGAACAATATTTTTGAAATCCAGGGTACGCGTTTCAAGAATTCCCATTACCTGAAGTCCTGCCAGCGGTTCTCCTTCAAATGTGATATTTACAGTATGCAGGTATTGGAGCATTAACCGGAAGAAGGTCTCTCTGTTGAGAAAATCTTTGCTACCCATGATGTCTTGCCCTGCAACGAAAATGGTATGCTTCAATTTGTTTAAAGAAAGATAGACCTGGAATATATATTCCAGGTAATTGTTGGTATAGTTTTGACCGACCATCCTCTCCCAGTGCTGAAATAGTTCGTATAAAACGGAAAGGAAGTAATCTGCCAGGGAAGAAATTTCAAGGTGTCCCGAGAAAATTCTGCAGAATAGCGGAACCGCATGAAGTTCTGTTTCGCAAACAAAAATTTTATTTTTACTTAATATTTCAAATACAATTGATTTGCATTCAATTGTATATAATGTTTGAATAAATTGATTATTTAGTATTTCAGTAATGTCATTGTAATGGAAAAAGTAGTTTTCACCCTCTTTTTTACACTTCTTCTGCAAAGAAATTAAGTGGCCAATCAGGCTGAAAAGTGGAGTTTGGCGGAGTGGCAGACCCATGGTAACGTTAATGGTTTCAACTTGACCGGGTATGGCAGAAAGCACGGGTAAAAGAAGCTCCTCGTCACACAAAATAATAGCGGCATCATCGAATTCTGTCGTCATTGGCCCTGATTTGACAATTTCCCTGGCTGCAATTTGTGCCTGACCTATTTGTGAGGGAGTATGGTAAATACGGACTTCTTTGGCTTTTTTAAAATTGTCTGTTTCGAAATTGGCTACAGTTTGTGGAAAGGACAATAAATTCTCCCTCATAAACAATGCAGCCTCCTGGTTCATATCGTTCAGGTAATAAACATCATAATCCCAATAAAAAGAGATCATTCCCCTGTTTTTTAAAAGCCTGAAAAGCTCCTTTTCACAGCCATTCAAGGCATTAAAACCGGCAATCACAAACTTCTTATTCGCCAGGTAGATGGAGTTGGTATATTCAATATTTTCTATTGCATCCCTGAAAAGCATTCCTTCGTATGCTATCTGTTCTTTAAACAGCTCTTCCTTCAAATTCAGGTAGACCGGATAAAGGATTTGCCACAATTGTGAAAACTCCTTTTGACCATTCTTTTGATTGCCTGATACCTGACTAGACCAAAACTGTTTAAGCTCTTCTTTTCTTTCATCATTCCAATCCAGAAAATGTTGATCAATCTCCTTCAGATCGGTGATGTTTGTAAAAAGCAGTTCAGCATCAACCAAATATTTGTCGACCTGGTCAAAATCATGCAGTAGCATTTCGCCCCACAGGTAAAACTCATCGAAGGATTCATGAGAAATACTTAAATGACGGTAGATCTTGTAAAGTCGAAAAATTAGCTGGAGCTGCTCTTCAATTCTCAACCTGGAAATGTTTGAAAATAGTTCCTGTATGGTAATGATTTCGGGAGAAAAAGTTGGTCCGGAGATAATCCTGTTCAGGTATTCCGTAAAAAACAGTCCGGACCTGCGGTTGGGAAAAACAATAGTTAAATCTGCAATATTTTGACCATGAATCTGATACAATGATTTTGCTACTGCTTCTAAAAAATTGTCGGTAGTTTTGTGCATGGATCTATTCGATGGTACTTAAACTCAATAGGTCAAAATTAATTGTTAAAATTGCTGATTATTTCTGAATTATCACTGATCATTTAGTACATTTGGTTGTAAACATATTTTCCATTCAAACGTAAGATCGATCATTAACATTAGTATATGGATAAATTTTCCCTTGTTGGCAATCAGGAGATCAGTGCGATAGAAGAGTTGTACAAGAATTACCTGGAAAGTCCGGGTCAGGTAGAACAAAGTTGGCGGAATTTTTTCGAAGGTTTTGAATTGGCCAGAAAAGCCTACCATGAATCGACTGTTTCTTCTGCGGATGAAAGTCGAATTCAGAAAGAGTTTAAAATCCTGAATTTAATCAATGGTTACAGACAACGGGGGCACCTGTTTACCCGCACCAATCCGGTTCGGAAGCGCAGAAATTATACTCCAACGCTGGATTACAAAAATTTCGGTTTGGAAGAGGAAGATTTGGGTTCAACTTTTCATGCCGGGAAAGAGATTGGGATTGGCAATGTTACCTTGAAAGAGATTATAGCCCATTTGGAGACAACCTACTGCGAATCGATTGGTGCAGAATTTCTCTATATGCGGCAGCCCGAACTGATCGACTGGCTAAGATCCAGGATGGAAGGTTCAAAGAACAATGAATTTTTCTCCCCGGAGCAACAGCGGCACATATTTTACCATCTTAACATTGCTGTTGGTTTTGAGAGTTTCATTCACCGCAAATTTGTGGGTGCCAAACGTTTTTCTCTGGAAGGAACAGAAGCTTTGGTGCCTGCACTGGATGCGTTGGTGATTCATGGAGCCAAACTAGGCATTGAAGAATTCGTGGTTGGAATGGCACACAGAGGCAGACTCAATGTTTTGGCAAATATTCTGGAAAAGCCCTATAAAAATATATTCAAAGAGTTTTATGCAACTGAATATGAGGAAGGTATATCTCTGGGTGATGTAAAATACCATCTTGGTTTTGAAAATGTTGTCACAACAGACAATGGCGAAGCGGTCAAGCTGAGCCTGATACCCAATCCTTCGCACCTGGAGACGGTGGCTTCCCTCGCAGAAGGAATGGTTCGCGCCAAGATAGACCACGAATACAACAGCGACTATGGGAAAATTGCACCCATTGTGATTCATGGAGATGCAGCCATCGCCGGTCAGGGAATTGTATATGAGATCGTGCAGATGGCACTTCTTCCTGGTTATAAGACAGGCGGAACATTGCATCTGGTTGTAAACAATCAGGTCGGCTTCACGACGGATTATCTTGAAGCTCGTTCCAGTACCTATTGCACTGACGTAGCGAAAGTAACACGTTCTCCGGTCTTTCACGTTAACGGGGACGATGTGGAGGCACTTATTTTTACGGTGAAACTTGCGCTTGAATTTCGGCAGCATTTTCATTCGGATGTATTCATAGATATTCTCTCCTACCGCAAATACGGTCACAATGAAGGAGATGAACCCAGATTTACCCAACCTCTGCTATACAAAACCATTGCCAGTCACCCTAATCCAAGGGATATCTATGCTAAGAAATTGATTGATTCAGGTGTGATGACTCAATTGGAAGTTGACAGGGAAATTGCACGTTTTGATGAAGAGCTGGAACAAAATTATGAGGCCAGTAAACAGATAGATAAGTTAAACATTAAGAACTTCCTGGTGAAGGAGTACAAACCTTATCGCTTCCCGGATCCCTGTGAATTGTATGAAGTACCAACAGCTGTTTCTGAAGCAGAACTGTTGAAATTGGCAAATACCATCAACACCCTCCCTGCTGACAAAAAGTTTTTCAGTAAGATAGTTAAATTGATGGATGATAGAAGGCAACTAATTGAAAATAACAAGGTAGACTGGGCGTTGGGTGAATTACTGGCTTATGCAACACTATTGAAGGAGGGTGTACCTGTTCGTTTAAGTGGGCAGGATGCACAGCGGGGGACTTTTTCTCACCGCCATTCAGCACTGGTACTTGAAGATAGTGGTGAGAAGTACTTTCCCTTGCAACATATATCCCCTGAACAGGCAATTTTCAATGTTCACAACTCACCGTTGAACGAATACGGTGTAATGGGCTTTGAATACGGTTATTCGATGGCTTTTCCGAAGGGATTGACCATTTGGGAAGGACAGTTTGGTGACTTTGCCAATGTAGCCCAGGTTATATACGACCAGTACATCTGCTCTGCTGGAGAAAAGTGGGGTTTGATGAATGGATTGGTTCTTTATCTGCCGCATGGATATGAAGGACAAGGACCGGAACATTCCAGTGGAAGAATTGAAAGATATTTGTCGCTCTGCAGCAATTACAACCTTCATGTGATTGTACCCACCACCCCGGCCAACCTTTTTCATAGTCTGAGAAGGCAAGTTCTTGGAGATGTGCGAATTCCATTGATTGTATTTACACCGAAGAGTCTTTTGCGGCATCCAAAAGTTGTTTCTTCGCTGGATCAATTGACAAAAGGCGGATTCGAAAAGCTTATCCGGGACAATGAGGTGAAGAAGGGAAAAGCCGAAGTGGTAGTTTTTACCTCAGGTAAGATATATTTCGAGTTGATTGAGCGAAGGGAGAGATTGGGAAAAATGGGTGTGGCTATTCACCGGGTCGAACAGATTTCTCCATTTCCGGCTGAAGAAGTACGTGAAATAATTTTTGATAACTCTCAAGCTAAAAGATTTTTATGGGTTCAGGATGAACCGTCTAACATGGGAGTCTGGCCCTATCTGTTCAGAAAATACCCGGAGCTTGGACTTGAGTTGGTAAGTCGCCCGGAAAGTGCAAGTCCAGCAGCCGGTTTGGTGGAGAAGCACAAGAAGAGATTGGAAAGGATTATGGATTCTGTTTTTAACTAATAATTAAGATATGATTGTTGACATCAAAGTTCCATCTCCGGGTGAATCAATTTCGGAGGTTGAGATAGGAAAATGGTTGGTTGAAAATGGATCGATCGTTAGAAAAGACCAGGAAGTGGCCGAAGTGGAGTCTGATAAAGCTACTTTGTCTTTAATCGCTTCAGCTTCAGGTGAGTTAAATATTCTTGCCAAGGAGGGAGATCGTGTAGCAGTAGGCAGCGTTGTATGTACCATTGATACGGAAAAGCGTCCTTCGCAGATGGATGATCAGCAAATAAAGGCTGTTAAATCCAAAACTGAAGTAGTTGAAAATGGTGTTCGGGTGGAAGAAGATCAAACAACAGCAGCCATTCAAGCACCAGTGAAAGCTTACAAAGATGAGGTTTTGCTCAAACTGACGCCGACTGCAAAGGCTGTTATGGAATCTGCGAAATTGAATGTAGAAGAGGTATTGGAAGGTATCAAAAGGCTCAACAAAGCAGACATGGAGCTGATTGTAAATGCCTACAAGAATCCAGTTGAGAGGCATTCCGAAATAAGCCGGGCAGAGGAACGTACTCCGATGACTCCCCTTCGAAGAAAACTAAGCCAAAGACTGGTTGCTGTTAAGAATGAAACGGCCATGCTGACCACTTTCAACGAAGTGGATATGAGTAAAATTGTGGAATTGAGAAATCGGTACCAAAAGGCCTTTAGTGAAAAATTTGGAATCAAGTTGGGATTCAATGCTTTTTTTGTCAAAGCAGTAAGTTTGGCTTTGATGCAACATCCTTCCGTTAATTCGATGATTGATGGGGAGGAGATCGTCACAGCCAAATACCACGACATTGGAATTGCAGTTTCAAGTCCCAAGGGACTGATGGTTCCAATTCTTAGAAATGTTGAGACCTTGACCCTCTCTGAGATCGAAGTAAACATCAAAGAGCTGGCAGACAAGGCAAAGGATAAACGTTTGACAGTGAGTGAAATGACCGGGGGTACTTTCACCATAACCAATGGCGGGGTTTTTGGATCCATGATGTCAACACCGATCATCAATCCTCCCCAGAGTGCTATTCTTGGGTTGCATGCCATCAAGGATCGTCCTGTCGCAGTGAATGGCAAGGTGGAGATTCGTCCAATGATGTATTTGGCGCTTTCCTATGATCACCGCATTATTGACGGAAAAGATTCTGTTGGTTTTCTTGTCAGGGCGAAAGAGTTGATTGAGGATCCATCCAGGCTTGTCTTGAGCGGAAAGAATCCGGAGGAGTTATTGCTTGGGCTTTAGCTGACGGCACAGTGCATGGAGCATAGGGCAAAAAAAGCGCCTGGATATACTCCAAGCGCACAATGTTTGTCAATCCAATGCTTCATGCCCTACGTGCTAGACTTCTTCCTTAGAAGGGGCCTCTTCAGTACTTTCGGCAGGCTCCTCGAAGTTTAGCAACTCCTTTTCCTGTAATATGTTATACCAGGAAAGTACTTTCTTTATATCTGAAACATACACTCTTTCCTTGTCAAAATCAGGTAGAATTTTCTCAAAATATTTTTTTAAATCTTCTGGTTTTGCATTTGTCTGCATGGCTGGTCCACCGTTTTCGCAGTCAAAAATCTTCCTGAAAACCTGTTTTAACGGAAAATCTTCGCTGGTGGTGTAGATCGCGATATCTTCCAGTGTACTCATTTTTGCACTGGCAAAGGCTGTCTGCTTTTTGCCTGTCAGCAAGGATTCTACAATTACGCCATTTTTACCCTCTGACAACACCTTAAATAACCCAGGTTGCCCTGATATAGCCAATATACCTTTTAACATAAAATGCACTTTTTGTTGGTCTGCAAAAGTAACAAGAATTTTGGATTTTGGATTTTGGATTTTTGATTTTTGCTGCTCAATCTATGTTTTATAGTGAATATGTTGGTAATTTTGGTTTTAATGTAGTTGAAATTTCAAATTTGAAAATCCCAAATTTTCCGGGGATCAATTGGTGATTAGAACAAAAGTTTGGCGAACTTTGCCCATAAATAATTGGGTTTTATGTGTGAGCTTAAAATGGTTGTTACCGATCTGGATGGTACGTTGCTTCAAAATGACCAGACGATCAGCAAAGAGGATCTAGAAACGCTTTACCTGCTGGGGGATATGGGGATTTGCAGGGTTGCTGCAACAGGAAGGAACTTGTTTAAAGTCAGGAGGGCTTTGACAAAAGAGGCCCCATTTGACTATGTCATTTGTTCGTCGGGTGCTGGTATTGTTGATTGGAAAACTCAAGAGGTTATCCGGGCGGTGAATCTTCCGCAAGCGTTGACTGTCCGCCTCATTGGTTATCTGATTGGACAAGGATATAATTTTAAGGTCTCGGATTGTTTTCCAGATAATCACAATTTTTTTTGGTGGATGAATGAGAAATGTCCTGAAATTGAACGATATATAGAGGTTCATTCCAAAATGGGAAGGTCAGAAGAGATCGTACCGGGTCAAATGTATAACTCTTCTCAGCTTCTGCTCTTCTTTCCTAACAACAGCAATAGGTTCGATGTGGTCAAGAAGGAGCTGTTGGAGCAGTTCAGTGAGATCAGTATTATTCGTACCACCTCACCGCTCAACGCTGACTGGATTTGGATGGAGATTTTCCCCAAGGGTATCTCCAAGGCTCATGGTATAGCCGAAATCTGCGAAATAAGAGGGATCAGCCAAAAAGAGACCCTTGGTATCGGGAATGACTTCAATGACCTTGAAATGCTTGATTTTACGCATTTGTCATACGTCGTGCACAACTCCCCGGAAGAGTTAAAAAATCGATATTTAATATCACTCCCCCACCATGAGAACGGTTTTTCGCATGCAGTAAAGAAGCATTTACCCTGACACAACTTAGAACCTGTATATCAGGCAAAAAAGGTTATGTAAAGGCCAGTAATAATTGCTGTTGTAATTACGCCGCTGATGTTGGCGCCCAGTGCTTCTGCCAGGATCATTGACTGAGGATTTACCTTGTGCACCTCCTTTTGGGCGACTTTGGCGGTGGTTGGAACGCAACTGACACCAGCAATACCAATAACAGGGTTGTAGTTGCCTTTGTGGATAAAATACATGATGTAACCACCCATGATACCTCCTATTCCTGACAAGAGCAATGCAATGATTCCGACAATAAGTAATTTCAATATTTGAGGATTCAACAACAGATGCGCCTCGCAAAGAATTCCAAGCAGGAGTCCAAGAAAGAAGGTTGATCCATAGAGTAGCGGGCCCTCAATGAATGACTGGATGTGCGTCAAGCCAGATTCCCTGATCGCGATACCAATAAAGAGGGAGAAGAACAGGGGTCCTGCTACAGGAAACATTAAGCAAAGAATTACGCACAAGACAGAAGCAAATGCGAGTTTTACACCCGAAGAGATTGGTTTTGATTTTGTTTTGGGTTTAACCATTTGAATTCCCCTTAATTTCTTGGGAATCAGCAAACGTATGAGGTATGGATATCCTCCGTAGGTTAAACCGAGGTAGAGATAGGCTACCACCGTTATAGGTACGAAAAGGTTCTTGGATAAATTGAGTGCAGTAAACAAAACCATTGGTCCGTCTGCCCCCCCAACCATGGCAGCTGAGGCCGCATCTTTGAGCGAAAAACCCAGATAAATGGCAATTGGAACAGCCAAAAATGTGCCCATTTCTGCACATACAGCCAGGAACATGCTGCTAAATGGCTTTTTGAGAATGTAGCTTATGTCGAGCATTGAACCAATTCCCATGAAAATAAAGCAGGCGATCAATCCATTGCTAAAGGTAAATGTATAGATGGGCTGAAGAAAATCAATTTGAAGGAGGTATAGCAGCTGGTTGATATCAGATGCCATCGGATCTACAAATAGATTTCCGTGGGAACCATCCGGCATTACCATGGTTGCAGCATTGATGGTGGCCATTCCAAGTCCCATCGGAATCATTAACAAGGGTTCCAAGACACCTTTTTTCCCAAGATAGATCAGTAAAAGTCCCAGAAGGATTAAGAAAATGCGGGTATACATGATGTGTGCTTCCGAGGTAAATAAGGTGTAAAAACCCTGGAAAAGACGGCTAAATTCTATATGGTCCATGTATTGAAAAAATGTTAATGATTAAGCTTATTTTGAAAAGTGAAAGCTGGTAATTTTGAATGTTGGGTAAAGGGCATCAATCATTTCCCTGTGAAATAAAAAAAACCAATTATTTGGGCTTGACGGTCTCCCTGGGTAGAAAATTGATCAGTTTGGACAGCCCCCAAATTATTGTCGCTACGCCCATTGAAATCAGTAACGTAATGCCATAGAGATACATTACTTTTATTAGAATTTCCATTATTTGAACAATTATTGCGTTTTACTCAATCGAAATCATTATATCCCCTTCCATGACACTTTCACCTTCCTGCTTGTGAATTGTTTTAATTTTGCCAGCTTTGTCTGATTCAATGCTATTTTCCATTTTCATTGCCTCGAGCACCAGCAAGCGTTGCCCAATACTTACGACATCACCTTCGCTGACCAGAATTTTGACGATAGAACCCGGAAGCGGAGCTTGGATGGTTCCGGCACCTTTGGGTGCGGATGGGTTTCTGGTCTTGGTAACGGATGGGTGAACATCGGTCGATGGTACGGAAAGACTTCTGACGAGCTTGGGTGTTTTTGGTACAGAAATACTTTGTTCTACTTCAACAGTATATTTGGTCCCATTAACCATTACCTCTGAAATGCCCTCTTCAACGCTCAAAATCTCAGTATCGTACTGATTTCCATTGATTGTGAAATTAAATTTTTTCATGTGTCGAAATTTTATTCTTTCATAGCTAACTAACGATTGATGCTCTTTTAATTAGCTACTTATATATAATTAGCCTGTGATACAATAAACCTTAATTGCCCTTTATCTTGGCGATTTTCGCAAACCATAAATCTTGGAACTCCAGGGAGAATAGGTTCGGGATACTTTGATCATGGTAATTACCGGATTCTCCTGATCGTGAAGTTGATTGGTATATAGGTAAAGTGCCATTGCAATGGCAGCTCCTACTTCATCATCGGACGAGTTCTTTTCTGCATGCTTATTCGAAGCTGCCATAGCGGCTATTTCAGCTTCAGTCTCCTTTTTAAGCATCAGATTTCCTAAAAACCTAAAAACTCCCAAAAGGGCAACAATCAATACAAAGACCAAAACAATGGTTGCTCCAACACTCATATCTATCATGGCAAGTGTTTTAATGATTCTGTAAATATTTAAATTTCAGGTTGATGTAAATCATTGTCTGGCAGATTTGCATATCCTGTCGTGTGAATCCAGAACGTATTTTCTGCTGGTAACAGTATTACAATGGAATATTTGAGTGCTTTTTTGCCGGTAGGGTATCCTTCTTTGTTGCCAAAGATTGCAATGCCCTGATAATCCGGAATCTGGTGTTTCTTGGTTCAATTACATCGTCAATATATCCATATCTTGCAGCGTTGTAAGGATTTGCAAACTGTTCCTTGTATTCATCCTCTGCTTTTCGGATAAACTCCTCACGCGCAGTATCGTCGGTCATTTTTGCTATTTCCTTGCTGTAAAGGACTTCAATTGCACCTTTGGGACCCATTACGGCAATTTCGGCCTGTGGCCAGGCATAGTTAAGATCACCCCTTAAGTGTTTTGAACTCATCACGCAGTATGCTCCACCATATGCCTTGCGCAGAATTACAGTAATTTTCGGTACCGTAGCCTCTCCATAAGCATACAAAAGCTTGGCACCATGAATGATGATACCACCATATTCCTGGGCCGTTCCCGGCAAGAAACCTGGCACATCCTCCAGAGTAACCAAGGGCACATTGAATGCATCGCAAAACCTGACGAATCGGGCTGCCTTTCTGGAGGCATTGATATCCAGTACTCCAGCCAAATAAGCAGGTTGGTTGGCAACAATCCCAACAGGCATTCCATTGAATCGGGCAAATCCAACCACCACATTTTGGGCATAATTTCTGTGAATTTCCATAAACTCATTGTAATCCACGATGGAGTGAATCACATCTTTGACATCGTATGGCTTGTTGGGGTTTTCCGGAATAATGTCGTTCAACTGTTCATCCAGCCTGTCGATCGGGTCATCGCAAAAAGCAATCGGTGGGTCTTCCAGGTTATTTTGCGGCAGGAAGGAGAGCAATTTTCGTATCAACATCAATCCCTCCTCTTCACTGTCTGCCACCATATGGGTGACCCCTGACTTGGAACCATGCACCACGGCTCCTCCAAGTTGTTCGTCAGTCACCTCTTCACCAGTAACAGTTTTCACCACTTTGGGACCGGTCACGAACATGTAACTGGTATCTTTGCTCATCACAATAAAATCTGTCAGGGCAGGTGAATAGACTGCTCCACCGGCACAAGGTCCGAAGATGGCTGAAATCTGCGGTACCACACCAGAGGCCATAATGTTGCGCTGAAATATTTCAGCATACCCAGCCAAAGAGGTAACTCCTTCCTGGATTCTGGCTCCACCCGAGTCGTTGATGCCAATCACCGGAGCACCTACTTTCATGGCCATGTCCATGATTTTACAAATTTTCAAAGCATAAGTCTCTGAAAGTGAGCCTCCAAAAACAGTAAAATCCTGAGAAAAGACAAAGATTGTACGACCATCTATGGTACCTCTGCCGGTTACCACACCATCACCCATAAATTTTGATTTATCCATTCCCAGGTTGGTGCAGCGATGGGTTACAAACATGTCAAACTCTTCGAAACTACCTTCATCCACCAACATGTCAATTCTTTCCCTGGCAGTCATTTTGCCTTTGGCATGCTGGGTATCCATCCGTTTCTGCCCGCCACCCATTTTTGCCTCAGAACGCAGGTTGATTAATTTCTGAATCTTATCTTGATTTTTCATCTTAATAATTTGGAATTACTTCCTGATATATTCAAGTAAACTTTGTTGTGGAGTTATTCTTACCGATGGTTTGTGTTGCAAAAATGAAATCAAGTCTACTTTAACCGATGGTAAAGAATTTCAAACTTATTTTAAAATCCGAAAATGCACTATTTGCTACAAAGTTCGGTTAAGACGCCAAATGTGGATTTGGGATGAAGGAAACCTATTTTAAGTCCTTCTGCACCATTTCTACCGATTTTATCCACCAATTGGATGCCGGATGCTTCAGCCTCAGCAAGTGCTTCATCAACCTGATCCACTGCAAAGGCTATGTGGTGAACCCCCTGCCCTTTTTTCTCCAGGAATTTTCCGATAGGGCCATTTGGATCCATCGATTCAAGCAATTCTATTTTTGTTTCTCCCACCAAAAAGAAGGCTGTTTTAACTTTTTGATCCGCAACCTCTTCAATTGCATAGCACTTCGAACCAAGCAGGGTCTCATAATAAGGAATGGCATTCTCCAAACTCTCCACTGCAATACCAATGTGCTCTATTTTTGATATGTTCATCTTGATAAACTTTTGTCTATTTTATTGTTTTACAAAACGGAAATGCGGTCCAAAACGTTCGAAAGCAGCTTTATCCAACATCTCTCTGTGATTTGGATGTGCAATCGAAATAAGTAACCTTGCTCTCTCCTGCATGGTTTTGCCGTACAAATTTACCACGCCTTGTTCAGTGACTACCCAGTGAATATTTGCCCTGGTGGAGACCACTCCTGAGCCTTCAATCAAGGTGGGAGATATTTTTGATAATCCCTTCTCTGTAATGGAAGGCATTGCGATAATGGGGCGTCCATTGAGGGAGTGGCCAGCGCCGCGGATAAAATCAATTTGACCTCCTACTCCAGAATAGTGTTTTATTCCGATGGAGTCAGCACAAACCTGACCAGTAATATCTATGGCCAATGCAGCATTGATGGCTGTAACATTGTTGAGTTTTCTAATTACAGCCACGTTGTTGGTGTGGGCAACATCCATCATGGCAACCATTGGATTATCATCTACAAATTCATACAGTGCTTTGGACCCCATCAAAAAGGAGGCAACCATCTTGCCCTTGTCGAAATTCTTTTTTCTGCCGGTAACGACACCTTTTTCAACAAGCGGTAAAATTCCATCTGAGAACATTTCTGTATGTACTCCAAGATCCTTGTGGTTTCCAAGTTGCGCCAATACAGCATTTGGAATACCACCAATGCCCATCTGCAGGCAGGCGCCATCTTCCACCAAAGTTGCAACATTTTTTCCGATGGCAATTTCCATATCAGACAATGGATCAAAATTGTGGGCATAGATGGGTGAATCATCCTCCACGAAAAGATCTATCATATTCAGGTTGATCATTGCGTCACCCCAGGTTCTTGGTACATTGGGATTTACAAGTGCGATTACCTTTTCCGCGCACTCCACAGCTGCCAAGGTCGCATCAACGGAGGTGCCCAGCGATACAAAACCATGCTTGTCGGGTGGGGAGACCATGATCATTGCGACATTTACCTTTAAATATCCCTCACGGATCAATTTTTGGGTTTCACTCAAAAAAACAGGAATATAATCTGCATATCCTGCCTGTGTCTGTTTGCGAAGGTTTCCCCTAACAAAAAATTGCTGCGTATCAAAAATACCTTCGAATTCAGGATTGCCATATTCAACGGTGCCCTCGACGTGGATGTGCTGGATCTTTACATCATACAATTCGCCAGCTCTTCCGCGTTCCACCATGGCCCGGATAAGTTTGTGCGGGGTCACTGCCACACTGCTAAGATGAACTCTGTCACCTGTTTTGATTACTTTTACTGCATCTTCTGCAGATACATATTTAATTTGCTTCATTATTAAAACATTACTTTTTTTTGCGGCTCGAAAATAGTTAAAATAGCCCATGGATATTATGATATTTGTTGCCTTGGTATGAGATTTAATATTAAATTGACTTTGGCTTGGTGGTTGATATATAGTTAAATATGTAGATAATCCTTTAATTTTTGTCCCTTTTGCCCATGATCTTTCTCTTGATCATAAGCAACACAACAAATGTGTGCTCCATGTCATTTTTTTTTACGTAATTTGGAAAGCGAATAATACAACTACCATATAATCAGTATGAAACAGTTTGATCTTGCAGTAATTGGCAGTGGACCAGGAGGTTTGGCAGCTACAATGCGTGCACTTGATTTTGGAAAGAGCGTTTGCATCATCGAAGCAGGCCATCTTGGAGGCAATGGCATCATGAATGGACCCTTGACTTCAAAAACGATGTGGGAGTTGTCGGCTGATTATGCGGTGGCGGCTGCTGTGGACAGAGGTTACAGGGCTTCCGGCCTTCAGGTAGATTATAATTTGGTAAAGAAAACTGTCCTTCAGGCAGCCAAAACCAAGCAAAATCAGATTCTTTCTCAAATTGAAACATTTTCAGATGATGACAAACATCCGGGAAGCATCACCTATAAACAGGGTTTTGCGAGATTTCTTGATCGGCATACTTTGGAAATAAAGGGTAGTGAAGGGATAGAAACCATAAAGGCTGAATACATCATCATTGCTACAGGATCGGTGCCCCGCCCCCATCCGGAACTTCAGGTAGATCAAAAACAAATTTTTGATTCTGATGGTATTTTAAATCTGGAGAGTTTTCCAGAGCGAATGATGATCATTGGTTCCGGAATCATTGGATGTGAGTTTGCAACAATTTTCTCCAATTTTAAACAGACAGAGGTACATCTGCTGGATCGGACTCACCGCGTAATTCCTTTTGAAGATGATGACGTTAGTGACTTTGTCTCCAGAAACCTTCAAAAAAATGGCGTAATTATTCATCATACAGCCAATCTACGTACGGTTCGCAAGAAAAGTGATTACCTTGAAATTGTATTGGATTATGAAGATGGTCACAGTAGTGTCGTGGAGGTTGACATCATTCTCATCTCAATAGGCCGCGATCCCAATACTGCTGGACTTTGTCTTGAGAATGCCGGAATTGAGACAACCAACAAAGGTTATTTGAAAATCAACGAATCATGTTCGATCTCAAATTTTGATGAATGTAACATTTTTGCTGCCGGGGATGTTACCGGGCAAAAGGCATTGTATGGAGTAGCGAAGGAACAGGGACGTTACATCGTAGAGGCGATTTATGGAAAGACCAATTTTCTGCTCGACTATTCCCATATGCCAACCTTGATGTTTTTCAAACCAGAGCTTGCAGCCGTCGGAGCCAATGAGAAAATGCTGCGAAGTAAAAAAATTCCTTACAAAGCAGCATATTATTCCAATGAATTGGTTAATAGAACAATTGCAATGAGAAATACCAGTGGATTTGTAAAAATTATGGTAAGCAATGATGGAACTGACAGAATTCTTGGTATGCGTGCGGCTGGACCTCAGGCATCTGCTTTCATCGTCTCCATTGCCTACCTGATCAATGCAGATATCCGACTTCAGGAAGTTCTCCAGAGTATTCATCCCCACCCCAGCGTTACGGAAGGTATCCAGGAGTGTCTTAGGGTGTTTTACGATCAGTCCATCTTTAAACCACAGGCCTTTCCGCACCTCATTAAGATAACTGAATGGAAACCTGAAAATTAATAAACAATCTATGTGAGTTTCCCACAACAACTTGTTTCTTCTGGTCACAGTTTTCAAGAAATATGGTATAGCAAGCATTTGAATAAATAACAAATTTTTAATTTGTATTATTTATTTCTTATTTCACTTCTCCCTATCTTCGCTAAAGTATAATCAAATAATCCTGCTCCATGATACTCTTCTTTAAAGAGCACAGCAAAGTAATTGCTGTTGACACGCAAGTTTCATTGAATCAAATTGATACAGACAAACTAACATGGCTTTTTGGAGCAGCAGAATGGATCGAGGCGGATCATCTTGAAGGATATTACGTCGGTCCGAGAAAAGAGATGATTACACCATGGAGTACCAATGCCGTGGAAATAACCCAGAATATGGGTATAACGGGTATAACCCGTATTGAAGAGTACTTCAACAGTGACGAACGTCCTGAATATGATCCGATGTTGCAAGCTTTGTACCCTGGGCTTTCACAATCATTGTTCACCATTGAACATATGCCTGAAAAAGTGATCAACATTGAGGACATTTCAACCTATAACATGCAGCAGGGACTGGCTTTGAGTCCTGATGAAATTCAATATCTTGAAGAGGTTGTTTTCAAAATTGGACGCAAACTTACAGACAGTGAGGTATTCGGATTTTCACAGGTAAATTCAGAACATTGCCGGCACAAAATATTCAATGGAACATTTGTCATAGATGGAGTTGAAAAGCAACAAACCCTATTTCAGCTGATCAAACACACGACAAAAACAAATCCCAATACTGTCATAAGTGCCTATAAGGACAATTGTTCTTTCACAGAAGGTCCTACAGCAGAGCAATTTGCACCTGTTTCGGCTGATCAGCCGGATTATTTTCAGGTGACAGATATTGATACTGTTCTATCATTAAAAGCAGAAACTCATAATTTTCCTACAACGGTTGAACCTTTCAACGGAGCAGCGACTGGTACAGGCGGAGAGATTCGCGACAGGATGGCTGGTGGCAAGGGAAGCTTTCCTATTGCCGGAACAGCAGTTTACATGACCTCTTACTCCAGAAATGATGGTGCAAACAGACCCTGGGAAAATAATATTGAACCCCGCAAATGGTTGTACCACAATCCTGAAGAGTTGCTTATCAAAGCATCCAACGGGGCCTCGGATTTTGGTAATAAATTTGGACAACCGCTCATCAACGGATCGGTGCTCACCTTTGAACACGCTGAAAATCAGAAAAAATTTGGTTACGATAAAGTAATCATGCAAGCTGGTGGAATTGGTTATGCCAGGAAGGAGGACAGTTTAAAGGGAGTTCCCAAGATTGGCGAACAGGTAGTTTTGCTGGGAGGTGACAATTATAGAATTGGAATGGGGGGCGGTGCTGTCTCTTCAGTTGATACCGGTGCCTTTGCTAGCCATATCGAATTAAATGCGGTTCAGCGTGCCAATCCTGAAATGCAGAAAAGAGCCTACAATACCATTCGGGCATTGGCTGAATCGGGTAAGAATCCGATTGTATCCATACATGATCATGGTGCTGGTGGACACCTTAATTGCTTGTCAGAACTGGTTGAAGAGACGGGAGGGCAGATTTTTGTTGATAAACTGCCTGTAGGTGATCCCACCCTGTCGGCCAAGGAGATAGTTGGGAACGAATCTCAGGAGCGAATGGGTTTTGTAACCCAAAAAGAGCATCTTGACTGGATACAACGAATAGCTGAGCGTGAAAGATCACCCTATTATTTGATTGGTGAAACAACAGGAGATCATCGATTCACTTTTCTGAACCGAAATACCGGTGAGCGACCGATTGACATGGAGATGGCCACACTTTTTGGCAAACCACCAAAGACAATTTTGGAGGATCAGACACCAACCAATAGCTACAAGCTGATTCCCTATTCAGAAGATTTCATCCATGGTTATTTGTCACAAATGCTTCAACTTGAATCTGTTGGCTGCAAGGACTGGCTTACAAATAAAGTGGACCGATCAGTTACAGGGAAAATTGCGAAACAACAATGTGCCGGTGTGCTACAACTACCATTGAATAATCTTGGAGCCGTGGCTATTGATTACCAGGGGATAAAAGGAATAGCCACCTCTTTGGGGCATGCACCGGCAGCAGGATTAATATCTCCCGACAATGGGTCAATACTTTCGATAGCCGAAGCACTCACCAATATCGTATGGGCTCCGCTGACCCATGGTTTAAAAGGTGTTTCACTTTCGGCCAATTGGATGTGGCCGGCAAAGAACCAGGGGGAGAATGCCAGGCTATACAAGGCTGTGGAAGCAGCATCGGTATTTGCTTGTGCATTGGGAATCAATATTCCTACGGGTAAAGATTCACTATCGATGACCCAAAAATATGACAAGGAGGTAGTATATGCTCCGGGAACAGTAATAATTTCCGCTTCGGCTGAGATTTCTGATATCAAGAAAATTGTTGAACCCGTATTGGTGAATGATTCCAGCAAACCACTCTATTACATTGATTTCACAAAATCAGCGAAGCAATTGGGAGGTAGTTCACTTGGGCAGATTCTCTCTTCCCTGGGAGATCAGACACCCTCAATTGCAGATCCTGCATACTTTGCAAATGGTTTTCAAACAGTGCAAGAGGCAATCGCTGAAGGCTTGATTTTAAGCGGACATGATATATCATCAGGAGGAATGATCGTTACGCTACTTGAGTTATGTTTTTCCCAAAATATTGGTGGACTGGATATTGATTTGTCGCATTTGGGAGAAATGGATAGTGTAAAGCTTTTGTTCAGTGAGCATCCAGGTGTTGTGGTTCAGGTTGGGGATGCTGAAAGGGCTGAACAGCTTTTCAACAAAAATAAGGTAGATTTTTTTCCAATTGGGAACCCGCTCGATGAAAGAGTCATCCGGATTAAAAATACAAAGAGCAATTTTGTATTCGACATTGATGCCCTTAGGGAAAAATGGTTCAGACCCTCCTACTTGCTTGACCAGAGACAATGTAGTAACAATTTGGCCTTTAGCAGGTTGTCAAATTACAAACAAAATGTCCTTTCGTACAATTTCGCTGATTTTCAAGGGGATTACCATAAATTAGGTATAGATCCAAAGCGCAGAGGAAAATCGGGAATTAATGCCGCCATCATCCGTGAAAAAGGAGTCAATGGTGATAGGGAGATGGCATGGAGTCTTTACCTGGCGGGTTTTGATGTGAAGGATGTGCACATGACAGATCTTATTTCCGGAAGGGAAAGCCTGGAGGATATTGGCATGATTGTATTTGTCGGCGGCTTCTCCAATTCGGATGTACTTGGTTCAGCGATTGGTTGGGCAGGTGCATTCAAATACAATGAACGTGCCAAATCTGCCCTTGAAAAATTTTATAATAGGGAGAACACACTTAGTTTGGGTGTTTGCAATGGCTGTCAGTTGATGGTAGCGTTAGATCTTATCTATCCGGAAAAAAAGGGAAAAATTAAAATGCTCCACAACGAGTCGAACAAATTCGAATCCTCCTTTCTCAATGTAGATATTCTTCCCAATGAATCGGTTATGTTAAAATCCTTGGCTGGCAAAAAACTTGGGATTTGGGTGGCACATGGTGAGGGGAAGTTTTCAATTCCCGAAAGTGAAGACCTTTATGGTATTCCAATGAAATACTCATTTGCCAATTACCCTGGAAATCCAAATGGTTCTGATTTCAATGCAGCTGCATTTTGTTCGGCTGATGGCCGTCATCTTGCCATGATGCCTCACCTTGAAAGGTCAATTTACCCATGGCAATGGGGCCACTACCCTACCGGGAGAAATGCCGATGAGGTGACACCCTGGATGGAAGCCTTTGTGAATGCAAGGATTTGGATTGAAGAGAGGCTTTAATCACCTGCACCTCTTGGAATTCAAGCTGATGCTCCTTCTTATTTAAGATTCAGGTACATAACCTCTGCTACTTGATCTGTTCAAGCACTGTTGATGCTTGTCTGCATCCAGGTAATCTTTTTCTGTACCATAGATTTTTGCCAGTAGAAAATCTGCTTCACCCAAACCATGGTCAGAGGCAAGATTTAAAAACTCAATGGACTTCGACACATCTTTTTCCACTACTTCGCCTGAGAGATAAAACTCAGCCAGATTTATCCAGGCAGCTGCAAATCCGTTTCCTGCTGATTTTCTAAATAATTCAAGCGATTGTTTTTTATCCTCTGGTATTCCTTCTCCGTAAAACAACATTCCTGCCAGATTGTATTGTGCTTGCGGATAGTTCTTGTCAGCCGATTTCCTGAAATAGAAATAGGCTTTCTGCAGATTCTTCTCTCCCGTCTCTCCAAAATACCACATCACGCCTAAATTATAGGATCCTAACATGAAACCAGCCTCATCGGCACTGGAATACCATTTAAAAGCTTC
>CAZVTL010000015.1:0-29689 GCA_964630075.1 uncultured Tangfeifania sp. | reverse complement strand
GGGCCACCCCAACCTTTTCGATCGTAAGATTCTTGTTGTATGCCTTCATGCTTGTCTTGATTTTTCCCCTCTTGCCCGGTTCCGATTCAGATGCTTTCAAAGGGATTTCAGTGTTCCTTGGTATACTTTTCTCGTTGGGTTCTTCCTCTGTGATTGGGAATATTCTTGCAGGATTGGTCATTACCTACATGCGGCCCTTTCAAATCGGAGATCGTATTAAAATTGGAGAGATTACCGGTGATGTGATCGAAAAAACCTCTTTGGTCACCAGGATCCGAACCGTCAAAAATGAAGACATAACGGTCCCAAATTCATCCATCCTCCACAGCAGTTGCATCAATTATTCTGCCAATGCCGGGAAAAAAGGGAAAGGTTTGATCATTTATACCAGTGTTACCATTGGTTACGATGTCCAATGGAGGCTTGTACACGAAACGCTGTTAAAGGCTGCAAGCCGGACAGAATCCATCCTAAAAAAGCCGGAGCCCTTTGTTTTGCAGACAAGCCTGGATGATTTTTCTGTCGCCTACCAGCTAAACGGTTATACCAAAGAGGCCAACAGCCAGGCCATGGTTTATTCCACGCTCCACCAAAATATACAAGATTGCTGCAATGAGGCAGGAATTGAAATCATGTCACCACATTACACCAATCTCAGAGATGGAAGCGGTGTCGCAATTCCAGCGGAATACCTTACACACGGTTCCAGCCCGCCTCCTCACATCGTTGAATAGTCCTCCACCAATTGGCTGACAAGTAGTGGCTTTGATTTAGGTCAAATGTTGGTGAAAGGTCTCTTTGACGCTTGCAACATCAGTTGCCTGAATTGCAGGAATTGGTCATGTAGCTTTTTCAAAAAGCTAAATTGGGTGCCCAGAAGTACGTTCAAAAATAACCAGACAAACAGCACCCAGAAAACCCAGAACAGTAAATATCCCGGCCAGTTTACCTCCATGCTCGTAGGCTTCTGGAATCATGGTATTGGAGAGCATGACCAGAATGGCTCCTGCGGCAAAAGTCTGTATAAAAGAGATGGTCGTATCGGAAGCATTGGCAAAGAGACCAAATCCTGCCATGGATGCAAGCGCACAAACAATGGATACAAACAGCCATATCAAGAGTATCTTTTTCCAGCCCCAGCCTCCAGACACCATTCCCGATGTTCCGGCGATAGCTTCAGGCAGGTTTGAAATAAAAACCGCTGCCAGCATCCCAATACCAACTCCCTCACCGCCCAGCAATCCCATGCCAATTACAAGAGATTCCGGAATCCCATCCAGTATAGTAGCAAGGATGATGGGGAAAACCAGCGTGGAGGCATGATTTCCCTCAATGTCCTTTCTGCCCCTGGCACCAAGCTTTTCAATCAGCAAATCCAATCCAAAGAAGGTCGCGGCACCAGTTATAAAGCCAATCAGGGGTGCCCCACCAAAAGCAGATCTGGTGAATGCATCATAGGTAAGCTCGTAAGTCACCGCAGCAATCAAAACTCCTGCTCCAAAAGCCATGATAAGACCTAGCGGCCTATTCCCAATCTTGAAAAGAACCCCAACAATCCCTCCCAGGGTCAGGGAAATGGATCCGATGATACCCCAGTAAAAAGCATCGAACATCGCAGATGGTTTAGTGAATGACCAACAAACATAGTTAAAAGTATCTATTGTTCAAATGCGTCGGAGAAAGCCGTATACTTCGTTAGCCAGCATCCACTTATCAAAACCATGGCAAATAAACCTGAAACCTTTCACCCAATTGGGCATAGTATGCTTCCACATTTTTAGTTTGTACCAAAAGCCTAAACTTTATTGGATTTACATGATCGTTTACCTGAATTGGCAGAATGGTTTTATCTTAGCAGGGTGGGTGCTTTCCGCTGGCTCAACGTGAAATACCCTGTCGTGTGTGGCATCTCCAATACCTGGATAGCACCGAAAAAAGGATACAACACCTGGTCGAACGACTTCAAAACTTTTCAACAATGGTCATCGTTCCACAAAGAGGCAATTTTCAGCATACTGCATTGAATCAGGGTGGAACAAAGATGGAAGGAGATCGTGGTGGAGGATCAAAAAACCGAAACCAAATTGTTCAGCAATCGTTTAAGTTACCAGGCAGGATTTGAAGCTAAAATTTTTAAAAGCAACAAACTACCCTCGATTGCGACCTCTGATGAATTAATTGTTCAATTTGGGAAGGATGTTGTATACAATAAATTCGATCAGAACCGGTTTTTTATTGGACTTAGACAACAGATCAGTGCCGCATTGAGTTTCGATATTGGCAACATGAATGTTCTTCAACAAAAGACTACCGGATACCAATATGACTCAACAGATCTTTTCAGGTTGTTCTTTTTCTACATGAAGGATTGGCACTAAACAAAAAGGTATTCCTGGAGAACCTTTTGACTTATTCAAGGTCTAAATGGCTTTTCAGCAATTCAGTATGGGCTGGTATGGCCAAAATTGATGTTTTTTTATAAATTTGTATACACACATTGCTTTCAACACAATCGGCAACAATGCTTCCGGTTGGATTGATCTAACCAGCAGGAAAGTATCTTAAAGTAATATAAATCAATGTATTAATCAACACAGCATTTATGAAGAATTTAATCACCAAAATTCTCGTTTTACCTGCGCTGTTTATTCTGTTCTCATGCGGGAATAAACAAGCTGCACCTGTAGCCACCCTTGAGGTGCAGGTTGCAGAGGTGGTCAAACAGGATGTCCGCCTCGAATCGGAATACACCGGACAAACCTTTGGCAAATCTGATATCCAGATCAATCCACGGGTGGATGGCACGATTGAAAGCCTCAATTTTCAGGAAGGAAATATGGTTACAAAAGGACAATTGTTGTACACCATCGATCCACTGCCCTTTCAATCCAAGGTAAGCGAAGCTGAAGCCCTGGCCCAGGCCGAGGCCAATGCCGCCAAAAGTCAGGCACAACTGGCAAAATCCAAATCAGATTTGGAGATGATTGAGCCACTGGCTAAGATTAACGCGGTAAGTCAGCGCGAACTGGTTGCAGCAAAGTCAGGTTATGAGGCGGCGCAGGCCAAAATTCAGGCTGCAAAGGCAGGCCTTCAAATTGCAAAGATACAACTCGGCTATTGCCGAATTACTGCTCCCATCTCGGGCTTAATAGGCATTTCGAAGGTAAGGGTTGGCGACTATGTTACCCCTGGTCAAATGTCTGTATTAAACACCATATCAGATCTGGGTGATGTAAGGGTTCGGTTTACCCTGAGCGAACAGGAATTTTTAAGAATATACAGGGAAGTTTCTGCTGAAGATTCGAAGTTAAAAGGGAGTGGCAAATCAATCCGGATGAAATTGTCGGATGGAAGTATGTATGCTTACCCTGGCCAGTTAAGTTTTGCCGACCGCCAAATTGATCCTGCCACCGGGGCGATCACCTTCGAGGCCGCCTTCCCGAATACCGACAAATTGCTGCGCCCGGGCCAGTACGTCAAGGTTATTCTGGTTACCGATGTTCGAACAGAGGCCTTGGTGATCCCACAGCGTGCAGTCATCGAAATGCAGGGAATTTATCAGGTTTATGTGGTGAACGACAGCAACAAAGTTCAACTTCAGATCATTCAGCCAGGTCCTTCGTTTCAGGACGCCTATGTGGTCACTGACGGTCTTAAACCCGGTGACAAAATTGCCTTCGGCGGAACCCAGTTGTTACGAAATGGGAGTGTGATCCATCCGAAGGTTGTGGGTTGGAAACCAGGGATGAAAGTTCAGTAGTGTGATGTTTAAAAATCCTTTTTAAAAAAATATATGGGAGAATTCTTTATCAGACGGCCCATCGTGGCCATTGTAATCAGTATCATTATTGTGATACTCGGGTTACTGGCACTGCAAAAAACACCCGTGGCTCAATATCCGGACATTGTGCCTCCGGTGGTGAAAATTACCACCTCATTTACTGGCGCCAATGCATTGAATGTTGAACAAGCTGTGGCCACCCCCATCGAACAAAAGGTAAACGGCGTTGAAAACATGCTCTACATCAAATCAATCAATACCTCCGATGGGTCGCTAACCATTGAGGTAACATTTGATGTAGGTACCGATCTCGACAACGCCAACATGCTTGTGCAAAATCGTCAGAACCAGGCATTGCCATTTATGCCCCAAAGTGTAAAGCAGCAGGGTATTTCGGTTAAAAAATCATTGTCTTTTCCACTTTTGTTGTTCACCATTACATCCGATAATCCAACTTTTGACGGGCAATTTTTGAACAACTATGCCACCATCAATATTTTGGATGCATTGTCTCGTATTCGGGGTGTGGGTGAAGTGAACGTATTTGGTGGAAGTCCCTATGCCATGCGCATTTGGCTGAAAGCCGGTGAAATGAGTAAATTGGGTGTTACTGTTGAGGAAGTAAAGAAAGCCATCAACGACCAGAACATGATCAGTCCCGGCGGAAAATTTGGGGCAGAACCCGCCCCACCCGGTACCGAATTTACCTATGGGGTTACATTACAAGACAGACTCGTAACAGAAGACCAGTTTGCAAATATCATTGTTCGCAGCAAAGAAGATGGATCGCAGGTTCTTCTTGGCGACATTGCGCGTGTTCAATTGGGTTCAGAAAACTTTAGCACCACCGCAAGAATGAACGGGAAAGCTACAGCCGCCATTGCCATTTACCAAATGCCCGGCAGTAATGCCCTTGAGGTAGCTGAACAGACAAAAGTAGCCATGAAAGAGCTGGCCAAAGGTTTTCCAAAAGGCATACAGTACAACGAGGCATTGGATACAACGTTGGCCATTACCGCCGGAATAGATGAAATTATACACACCCTGTTCGAAGCTGTCTTGCTGGTAATTCTGGTGGTTTTTATATTCCTTCAGAATTGGCGGGCTACGCTTATACCATTGATAACCGTTCCGGTATCGCTGATTGGCGCCATTGCCGTATTTCCCCTGCTTGGATTCTCGATCAATACGCTTTCGTTACTGGGACTTGTGCTTGCCATTGGGATCGTGGTAGACGATTCCATTGTAGTAGTAGAGGCGGTGATGCACCACATCGAACATGGCAAATCACCACGCGAAGCGACCAGGCAAGCCATGAAAGAGGTGTCGGGTCCGGTGGTAGCCATCGCACTGATATTGATTGCCGTTTTTGTTCCGGTAGCAATGACTCCCGGTATTACCGGAAGGTTTTACCAGCAGTTTGCCATTACCATTGCTGTCTCCGTGGCATTTTCTGCGTTCAGTGCGCTGTCATTAAGCCCCGCATTAAGTGCGATGCTGTTGAAACCTGCCAAACCCCTCGACCAGCAAAAAGGATGGCTGCCCAAATTTTACCGCGGCTTTAACAAAGTTTTCGAAAATGTCACCACCAAATATTTGGGTGGAGCCGGTTTTTTTGCAAAAAAGGCGATTCGGGTTTTTGTACTTTTTGCGGTTGTTATAGGCTTTGCTGCATTTTTAGGAATAAAAGTACCATCGGGTTTTATACCGGAAGAAGACCAGGGCTACATGCTGGTAAACATTGTCTGTCCACCAGCTTCCTCGTTGCAACGAACCGACGAAATTTCGAGGATCACTGAAAAGATTCTGCTAGGCGAAGAAGCATTGCAGTCGGTCACCACCATCAATGGTTTTAGCCTGCTTACCGGTTCGATGCAACCAAACAATGCGTTTATGTTTGTCTCGCTGAAACCCTGGAATGAGCGTAAAATGACAGCCCTGGAATTAACCGCAAAGTTTAACCGCTTGTTTGCTGCTCAAATTACCAACGCTACAGTAATGGCCTTTGGGCCGCCCGCCGTTCAGGGTTTGGGTGCCTCTTCAGGTTTTAGTATGATGCTACAGGATAAAGGGGGAGGCACACCGCAAGAGCTTGCCCAACAAACCCAGGCATTTATTGCTGCCGCACAAAAACGACCTGAAATTGAAAATATCTATTCAACTTACAACGCTGGTTCTCCTCAAATAAGGCTCGAAATTGACAATGAAAAAGCAATGAAACTGGGTATTCCGGTTTCTAAAATTACAGAAGCGCTTGGTGCTTTTTTGGGTGGAAATTACGTCAACGACTTCAATCGGTTTGGCCGGCAATACAAAGTATTTATTCAGGCACAGCCCGAAGACAGGCTTACCCCTGAAGTGTTGCAATCAATTTATGTAAAAAACAGCAACGGCGACATGCTGCCAATCTCCACACTGGTCACGGCAACCAAAATTTCAGGTCCGGATTTTACCAACCGGCTTAACCTCTACCGGGCAGCTGAGATCGGAGGATCACCCGCAAAAGGATACACCAGTTCACAGGCGATGGCTGCACTTGAAGAGGTAGCAGCTCAGGTACTCCCTTCAAATATGGGATTCGATTATATCAACCTTTCCTACCAGGAGAAACATTCGCCACCAGCCACTACCGTTTTCATGATGGCGCTCGTGTTTGTCTTTCTAATTCTGGCGGCCCAGTACGAAAGCTGGAAGTTGCCTTTCAGTGTGTTGCTCGGCACCCCATTTGCCGTATTCGGCGCATTCCTTGGTCTATTCCTTGCGAAGTTTGGGAATGATGCCTATGTGAACAATGTTTTTGCCCAAATTGGTTTGGTGATGCTTATTGGCCTTGCGGCAAAGAATGCCATTCTGATTGTTGAATTTGCTAAAATGGAATATGAATCCGGCAAACCACTGATGGAATCTGCGATGATCGCAGCCAAATTGCGTTTCAGGCCCATATTGATGACTGCCTTTGCTTTCATCCTGGGCGTTACACCATTGTTAACTGCCACCGGCGCCGGCTCCCAGGCACGTATCGTGATGGGTATGGCCGTTTTCAGCGGAATGTTGATCGCCACCATCCTCGGAGTACTGATTGTTCCTGCGCTCTTTGTAATGATAGAGGGCTTTGGCAAGAAAAAGGAGGCTGTGGTCGAAGTAACTAAACTGGAGGAGGGAAAATAAGATGAAGAAGATAATCAGTATCCTGGTAATACTAACAGTACTTTCCTCCTGCATGGTCGGACCAAAATACAGCCGACCGGAGGTACAGGTAGCTTCTGACTGGCTGGTGCAGAGTAAGTTTGTTGACAAAAAAGACTCCATCAGAAAGCTGCAATGGTTTGATATTTTCAAGGATACCATCCTGAACAAACTGGTATCGGAAGCGCTGGCCAAGAACTACAACATGGCCAATGCGGCCCTTCGGATAGAGCAATCCAGGGCGGTATACGGCATCGCCAGGGCAGACTTGCTGCCATCTGTCGGTTATTCAGCCAAGGCAGAACTGAGCAACAAATCGAGTGAAACCTTTGGTTTGGGAGGAACAGCCTCCTGGGAAATCGATTTCTGGGGCAAACTGCGCCATGCAAAAAGGGCGGCATATGCAGAAATTCTTGCCAGCGAGGAGGGGATGAAGACCATACAGACCATCCTGATCAGTGATGTTGCCAGCCTATACTTCCAGTTGCGTGACCTTGACAACCGCCTCTCTATTGCCAAACGGACCTTCAGTAGCCGGACCGATTACCTGACACTCATCACAGCCAGATTCAGGGGTGGAGATGTATCAGAACTGGATATGCTACAGGCCGACCAACAACTTCAAATAGCCAGGGCAACCGTCAGCAACTTGCAGCGTGCATTAAACAATACAGAGAGAAGCATGAACGTGCTTTTGGGTCAGGTACCGCAATCCATCCCACGTGGTTTTGCCAACACAGACCACAAGGAGGTTCCGCTGATACCCGAAGGATTGCCATCCAGTCTGCTGGAGCAGCGTCCAGATGTCCGGCAGGCGGAATACCTGCTTCAAGCCGAAACTGAGCGGATTGGCATGACGCAAGCCATGCGATTCCCCAGCGTCAACCTGACAGGGTTTCTTGGATTTGCCAGCGGTGATCTATCCTCCCTGGTCTCTGATGCCAATATCGCCAGCAATGCAGCTGCCACCATCCTGGGACCCATTTTTAGTTTTGGTGCCAACAAACGCAGGGTGGATGTACAGCGCAAAGCCGCTGAAATAGCAGCCAACAATTATGTAAATACCTATATCTCTGCACTTGGGGAGGTTGAAAACGCACTGGTTTCCATTCAGACCTATACCGATGAGTACGAGGCACGCAAACGACAGGCAGAGGCAGCAAGCAAATCGCTGGTGCTTTCACACGAACGATACAGCAGCGGCTATACCGATTACCTGGAGGTGCTTGTGGCCGAATCAGCCATGTTCGATTCGGAGTTGCTGGCATCCGCGACCAAAGCCCAGCAGCTTTCCTCCTACATCCAATTGTACCGATCACTGGGAGGTGGTTGGTGAGCTGAGTTTATTTGACCACAAAGTCCGCAAAGGATAACATTATAGGCCACAAAATTAGTATCCATCTAATTTTGTGGCTTTTGGTTTAAAGCTTGCACTTGCTATCTTAGTCTATATTAAAAACTATCCCGGAGGGATAAAATGTTTATAGAAAATGGATCAATTGTGCAGAAATGCGACCCCAGCCGGGGTCGTACACCATTTTAATTATCATTCTATAAATATTTGAATATAAAAATCAGTTTACACAATCTAATTTACACTCTCTTTACACTCTCACAGAGATATTACCAAGCTCGCCCGCATCGTTACTTTGCCTAACAGAAATGCTACAAAACATCACCGCATCGTTACTTAGCTTGACAGAATTGCAATTAATTGCTCCCGCACCGTTACTTTTCCTGACAGAACGGTAGTATTCATTAAACTGTGTCGACTGGCAATTTTGTTGTTGTTTTTGATCTGTTGGGATGTTGACAACCTGCTTCCTTACCCTTTCAAGGACAATTTTGTTGCCAATAAAAATTGGATAGTTAAGTATCAGTTAGTATCTTGTGCAACCATCATTCCATATGACAACAACAAATCTAAATACCAACACAATGAAGACAAGCCTCTTATTATTTGGCATAATGCTTTTAGCAAACGCCGCCTGCTTTGCTGGCGCCGAACCCGGTAAAACCCTGCGGTTGTGGTACGATCAACCTGCCAAATATTTTGAGGAGAGCCTGGTGCTTGGAAACGGCAAAATGGGAGCCTCGCTCTTTTCAGGGGTCACCTCAGAAAAGATCATCCTGAACGATGCCACCTTCTGGTCGGGCGGACCGGTCAATGCCAACATGAATCCGGAGGCATACAAAAATCTTCCTGCCATCAGGTCTGCCCTGAAAAACGAGAACTACAAGTTGGCCGATTCGTTGCAGCGCAAACTCCAGGGCTCCTTCTCCGAGTCTTTTGCGCCACTGGGCAACCTCTTTATCGATTTTAAGGCCAGGGGTGATTCCAGCAATTATACCCGAGAACTGAACATCAGCGAGGCCATTCAAAAGGTAAAATACGAACTGGCAGGGGTCAGCTATACGCGCGAATCCTTCGTCTCCTTCCCCGACCAGGTGATGGTGATCAAACTCACCAGTTCCAAAAAAGGGGCACTGAGCTTTGGTATCCGATTCGACAGCCAGATGAAATACAAGGTTTCAGTGGAGAATTCCATCCTGAAAGCCAGGGGATTTGCACCCACTCATGCAGCACCAAGCTACCTCGGCAATGTCCCGAATGCAGTGGTTTTCACAGAAAACAAGGGGACCCGGTTCACCACCCTGGCGAAGGTAAACAACACCGACGGAAGGGTCCTCTCCTCCGGAACGATTCTTTCGGTGGAAGATGCCACTGAAGCGGTCATCTATCTCTCTATAGCCACCAGTTTCAACGGTTTCGACAAGGATCCTGCCACCCAGGGTGCCAATGAGGATCAACTGGCATTAGCTCAGTTGGACAAGGCATTTTCCAAATCGTTCCAACAATTAAAATCTGCCCATCTGGTGGATTACCAAAGATTCTTCTCCCGGGTGAGCCTCAACCTCGGAAGTAGTGATGCTCCCGACCTTCCTACCAACCAAAGGCTGAAAAGATATGCAGAGGGGAAAGAGGACAAAAACCTGGAGATCCTCTATTTCCAGTTCGGACGGTACCTGCTCATCAGCAGTTCACGCACACCCGGTGTCCCGGCCAACTTGCAGGGAATCTGGAATCCGCACCTCCGTCCGCCATGGAGCAGCAACTACACCACCAACATCAATGCGGAGGAGAACTACTGGCTGGCCGAAAATACCAACCTGTCGGAAATGCACCAGCCACTGCTCAGTTTTATCCAAAATCTGTCTGTGACAGGGGCAATCACCGCCAGAACCTTTTACGGCTGCAACGGCTGGGTCACCTGCCACAACTCCGACATCTGGGCCATGAGCAACCCGGTGGGCAATTTTGGCAATGGAGATCCCGTTTGGGCCAACTGGAACATGGGAGGCACCTGGCTCAGCACCCACCTCTGGGAACACTATACCTTTACCAAAGACAACGACTTTTTGAGGAGCCAGGGCTATCCGCTGATGAAAGGGGCGGCCCAATTCTGTCTGGAGTGGCTGGTAGAGGACAAAAACGGGAAACTTATTACCTCTCCCTCCACCTCTCCTGAAAACAAATTCAAGACAGACAAGGGCTTCATCGGAGCCACCCTTTATGGCGGCACAGCCGATCTGGCGATGATCCGGGAGTGTTTTACCCAAACCATTGCAGCCAGCAAAATACTGAATACCGATCCTGAATTCAGGTCAAAGCTCGAGAATGCCCTGGCCAAATTGCTACCTTATCAAATTGGTAAAAAAGGAAACTTGCAGGAGTGGTACTACGACTGGGAAGACCAGGATCCGAAGCACCGTCACCAGACACACCTCTTTGGACTCTACCCCGGACATCAGATTACTCCGGAACTGACTCCGGAACTGGCAGCAGCCTGCAGGAAAACACTGGAGATCAAAGGAGATGAGACTACCGGCTGGTCGAAGGGGTGGCGCATCAACCTTTGGGCCCGGCTGGGGGATGGCAACCATGCCTACAAGATGATCCGCGAACTGATGAAATATGTTGACCCAGATGCCAAGCTCAACATGGCCAATGGAGGCGGCACCTATCCCAACTTTTTTGACGCCCACCCACCCTTTCAGATCGATGGGAATTTCGGAGGTGCTGCGGCTTTTGCAGAGATGTTGCTGCAGTCATCCGACAAGGAGATCCATCTGCTTCCTGCCCTGCCCGATGCCTGGAAAGAGGGTGAAGTAAAAGGGCTGGTTGCCAGGGGAGGATTTGTGGTAGACATCAAATGGCAGGCGAACAAACTGGTCTCTGCCAGGATCTACGCTCGTGCAGGTGGTGAATGTTTGGTCAGGTACAATGGCAAAACTACCAAAATAACAAACCTAAAAAAAGGTGAATCACGGGTTATTGACAAAATCTAATTCAGTTACACCTGTCAGGTTTAAGACCTGACAGGTGTAGCGATTCCAAATTCTATAATCTGGATTAATTTCGCTTTCCTGAAACTGTACCCAATCTTCCTCCTATGCACAAGTTCCTGTCATTTCTGCTATTCACCTGCATCTTAACGGCCACAACATCAGCCCAGTCACCAAATTACGGCAAGCGAACCTTCACGGTAGGTGAAAACACTTTTCTGCTGGATGGAAAACCCTATGTGGTCCGTGCAGGAGAACTACATTATCCGCGGATACCCAAAGCCTACTGGGAGCACCGAATCCAGATGTGCAAGGCCATGGGGATGAATACCATCTGTATTTACATCTTCTGGAACTATCACGAACAGCAACAGGGAAAATATGACTTCAACGGGCAGGCAGATGTGGCTGAGTTTGTTCGCCTGATCCAGAAGAACGGCATGTATTGCATCGTCCGGCCAGGCCCCTATGTTTGCGCCGAATGGGACATGGGCGGATTACCCTGGTGGCTGCTGAAAAAACCGGATCTGGCGGTCCGGAGCCGGAATGATGCATTCTTCATGGAGCGTGCCGGAAAATTTATCCGAGAGGTTGGCAAAGAATTGGCTCCCATGCAAATACAGAATGGTGGCAACATCATCATGGTGCAGGTTGAGAATGAGTATGGCGTTTGGGGGAAAGACGAATTGTACATGGAGCAAATCCGTGATGAGGTCAGGAAGGCCGGATTTGACAAAGTTCAGCTTTTCCGCTGCGACTGGAGCTCCAACTTCAACAACTACCAGGTGAAAGATGTCTTCAGCACCCTGAATTTCGGTGCCGGCTCCAACATCGAGCAGCAGTTCAAACTCTATTCCAAGCTAAACCCAACGGCACCAAAGATGTGTAGCGAATACTGGTCGGGCTGGTTCGATTACTGGGGACGTCCGCATGAAACACGCTCGGTGAGCAGCTTTATCGGCAGCCTGAAAGATATGATGGACCGCAAAATATCCTTCAGCCTCTACATGGCCCATGGGGGAACCACCTTTGGCCAGTGGGGCGGTGCCAACGCCCCACCCTACCGCAGCAATGTGGCCTCATACGACTACAACGCCCCCATCAATGAAGCAGGACAACCTACAGACAAGTTTTATGCAGTTCGCGATTTGCTGAAGAACTACCTCAACGAAGGTGAGCATGTCCCGGAAGCACCCGCTGCAATGCCCTCCATCGTGATCCCTGAATTTAGTCTTACCCAAACGGCACCGCTGTTTGAAAATCTTCCGAAAGCCAACCTAACGGTGGACATTAAGCCGATGGAGTTGTTCGACCAGGGCTGGGGCTCCATCCTCTACCGGACGACCATTCAACCAACCACCGAGAATGGCAAGCTGGTTATCACAGAACTGCACGACTGGGCATTGGTATACCTCGACGGAAAACTGATTGGCAAAGTGGAACGCCGCTTAGCCGAGAATTCCATTGAGCTGCCACTCCTTCAAAAATCGGCACAGCTGGACATTCTGGTGGACGCCATGGGTCGGGTCAATTACGACAAAACCATCATTGACAGGAAGGGTATAACTGAAAAGGTTGAGTTGAGAACCACTTCAGGCACCATCCGGCTCAGGAACTGGCAGGTATATAACTTCCCTGTTGATTACAACTTCCAGAAATCATTGAAATTCAGAACGGCAATTGCCAAAGGACCGGCCTGGCACCGCGGCAGTTTCAAGCTGGACAAAACCGGTGATGTCAACCTCGACATGAGCAAATGGGGCAAGGGAATGGTCTGGATCAATGGCATCAACATCGGTCGCTACTGGAAGATAGGCCCGCAACAATCGCTTTTTATGCCCGGTTGCTGGTTGCGAAAGGGTGAGAACGAAATCATTGTGCTCGATCTGGAAGGGCCATCGGAAGCAAAAATTGCCGGAATTGCCCAGCCCATTTTGGACAAAATCAACAATTATGAGTCGCTGCTGCACCGAAAAAGTGGCGAAACACTGGATCTTTCCACTGAGCAACCAGTTAAAGCGGGTGCCTTTGCACCCGGAGGTGGTTGGAAAACAGTATCTTTCGAGCAAAGCGTTGAGGCACGCTTTGTTTGTCTGGAAGCTACCAGTTCCCAAAAGGGCAACGATCCTTATACCTCTTTGGCTGAAATTGAAATAACCTCTGAAAACGGAAGCTCCTTGCCCCGTACCAAATGGAAACTGCTTTACGCCGACAGCGAAGAGGTGATTGCCGAAAACAACAGCGCCGACCGGGCCATTGACAACCAGGAATCTACTTTTTGGCATACTTCCCATGCTTCCGCAAAACCACCGCATCCCCACCAAATCGTGATCGATCTGGGTGAAGTGGCAAAGATCAAAGGGTTTAAGTGCCTGCCAAGGAGCGACAGTTCAGACAACGGCGTCATCAAGGGGTTCAGGTTTTTTGCAAAAGTTGCATCTTTTAAATACTGACGAATTCCATCTATCTAACTTCGACATTGGTAAGAAATTACAATTCAACCGGGAATATCTGGAACAGGAAGTTGGGCAATACCTTTTCGCTCCGAAAAAAATACACCATTCAACTTACCGGAATCTATTGTGCTCCCATTAACATCCCACAGGGGAAACAAATGGCCCGCAGTTCCATCGATGTAGGAATCAAAAAGGTAATTATGACAGGGAAGGGCGAAATGAACCTATCTGCCAGTGACATTTTCAACCTTAATGGATTGGTGCAAGAGATATACTCCAAAGGTGCAAGGGCCAGTTATGAAAACTACTATGAAACGCAGATCATTAGCCTTGGGTTCAAAATGAAGTTTTAGACAGGTTTCAAACCTGACAGGTATTACACCTGACAGGTTACCTACCTGACAGGTTTAAAACCCGTCAGGTATGCAAAAGCTACTTCTTCAAATCATGTATTTCCGGGGTCTCCTCCGGGTGCCGAGGATCAAAATAGCTGATTCCTTTTGCCTTGTAAAGACGGAATGAGGGTTGCAGTCTTTGCATAAATTCAGTGAAATCTGTCGCATCTGCCATGCCCCAGGAAGCCTCCGCCAGTGCGGCAATTCTTGGGAAGGTCATAAAATCGAGCCGTTCGTTGCTGTGAATGGTCTCGGTCCAGATATTGGCCTGGATCCCATCGATCAATTCGGGATACTTCAGCAAGGATTCTTTGTACAGTTGTTTGAATTCCAGTATTTTCTCCACGGGCGCATAGGCCTTCTGCCAATACCTGCCGGAGGTATGGGTATTGCTTTGAACAAAATCAAAATAGAACGGGATCCTGGGACACAAAATGGTGTGGTATCCTTTCTGCAGCGCCAGCTCCAACTGCTTCGGCTTGTCGTGACGCCACCACATGGTTTTGCACTGATTTACTGGAATGCCGGCAGTGACGATCTCATCCCATCCGATCATCGTTTTTTTCATCGTTGAAAGGGTGTCGGTCATTCGCCGAAGAAAATAAAATTCAACAGCTTGCAAATCTTTGAGTTGATGCTTCTGCATCAATGCCTGAATTCCTGGGTTTGTGTTCCACTGCTGGTTGCCGAAATTGACCTCATCACCCCCCAGGTGGATATAACTGGAGGGGAATAATGCAGCGACTTCCCTCAAAATGTTGCTCAGGTAGCGGTAAGTCCCCTCCTTCCCCGGATCGAAGGTAAAATCAGGATACCTTTCGGATCCCCCGCCGCTGAATTCTGGATAAGAACGGTTGGCTGCCGCTGCATGTCCCGGCATGTCAATTTCTGGAATAACTTCAATGAACCGCCCGGCCGCATATTGCAGGATCTCCTTCACTTCGGTTTGCGTATAGAACCTTGGTTCAGTATTCCGATCCTGGTAATCTCCCTTTGCCCCAACCTTTGTCAACAAGGGATATCCCTTGATTTCCAACCTCCAGCCAGGCTCATCCGTCAGGTGCCAGTGGAAGCGGTTGAGCTTGTAGAAGGCCATCCAGTCGAGCAGCATCTTAACCTTCTCCATGCCAAAAAAATGGCGGGATTCATCCAGCATCAATCCGCGCCAGCCAAACTTCGGTGCATCCTGCACTGTTCCGCAAGGAATTTCAAAACCTGCCGCAATGGGCTTGGCAACAGCCAGCTGGAGAACCGACTGCAAACCATAAAACAATCCGGCATCGAATTTGGCTACAATCCGGAGCTGCTTTGGGGTAATGACCAGCTCATAACCCTCCTCTCCTTCTACCAAACTTTTTGGATCCAGGACCAGCACCAGATTTGCCTTTTTTGCCAATGATTTTTCACATCCCTTCAGGACAATGCCAAAATCTGCCAGTTGTTGTACAAAATTATTTATCAAAAACTCCTGCCCCGGAGCACAGGAATAGCGGATTTCTTCCAGATTCAACTTTTTATCGGTGGAAAAACTTGAAGCGGCAGGTTGGGGAATGATGAAAGATTTCTGGGAATAGCCTGGAGTTAACTGACAGGCCAAAATTAGCAATAGTATCAGGATGCGCATGGTCTTGAATTTTAAGGTCAAAATAGCTAAAAATTGTTTGTCCACCAAGCAAATTAAAAAGCTCCCTCTCCGGACTATGAATAAAACTACCTACCTTAGGGGCAATGATTTGGTCCCCTGAAACACCACTTTGACCTTTGTATGAAAACAATGAAAATGCAATTCCCTTACCGTCTGATGCTTCTGGTACTGGTTACAGGGTTTCGATTTTCCCTTCTGCCAGCTTTACATGCCCAGGGCCATGATGCGCCCCAGTGGGGGGAGAAACTTACCAGGAATATGGTCTCCGGAGAGACAGGTCTGCCATCCACCTTCCAGATTGAAACTGCCAGGAATGTAAAATGGGTGGTCCCGGTTGGAACCAACAACTATGCATCACCGGTGGTTGCAAAGGGCAAGGTTTTGATTGGTGCCAACAACGCAGACCTCCGCGATCCGCGCCACGAAGGCGACCGCGGCACCTTGCTATGCCTGAACGAAACAGATGGCAGCCTGGTTTGGCAACTGATTGTTCCCCGGATCGAAGGTGACCGGCACAACGACTGGCCGATGATCGGAATCTGCTCTCCTCCGACCGTAGAGGAGGATCGCGTCTATGTGCTTACCAGCCGATCGGAGGTACTTTGCCTCGACCTGAATGGTCAGGCAGATGGCAATGACGGTACCTTCCAGGGGGAGGGATGGTACATGGCATTATCTGGTCAGTTTCCCTTTGAGCTAACCCTGAAGGATGCAGACATCCTTTGGTGCTACGATTTGAAACTCGAATTGGGATTGTGCCCCCATGATTCGCCCCATGCCTCCATTTTGCTGGACGGTGACTTTCTCTACCTGAATACCTGCAACGGAGTTAATTTCAGACACCTCGAGACCACCGGAATCAAAGCACCCAGCCTGATTGCACTGGATAAAAATACTGGCAGACTGGTAGCCAGGGACAACGAGAATTTTGGTCCAAAAACCTTTCACTCCGCCTGGTCCTCTCCCGCCATGGGCACTGTCAACGGACAAAAGCAACTTTTCTTTGCCGGTCCGGATGGTGTAATGTATGCCTTCGAAGCCCTTGCTCCATCCGTGTCGCGAGCGCAAGTGCATTCGTTCAGGAAAATCTGGCAATTCGACTGTGATCCCACAGCCCCGAAGGAAAATATACACAAATACCTGAACAACAGAACAGAAGGACCCAGCGTCTCGTATGGAATGCCGGTCTTTTACAAAAACCGCATTTACCTCACGGTCGGAGGCGACATCTGGTGGGGAAAGAAGAGGGCATGGCTCAAATGCATCGATGCCACGAAAAAAGGAGATATTACCACCAGTGGTGAAATATGGTCATTCTTACTGGATCAACCATCCGGATCAACTCCGGCCATCTCCGAAGGTCTGGTCTACATCACCGACTGCGGAAAAAACCTACATTGCGTGGATGCGGAAAATGGGAAGCCTTATTGGATTCATAAACTCAAGATGGACTCGTGGAGTTCAGCGCTCGTGGCCGATAAAAAAGTATATGTGGGTTCACGTGGAAATGATTTTTGGATATTGGAGGCCGGTAAAACCTTAAAAGTGCTGGACTCCCAAAAACTGGACAGCCCCCTGCATGCAACGCCTGTTGCAGCCAATGGGGTCCTCTACATTTCGACCATGAACAAGCTTTATGCGCTGAAAAAATAAATGGACGGATCAATTAATTGTTCATACCTGACAGGTTTTAAAACCTGTCAGGTATAGAATAAAGACCTAAAAGAAGAATCCGATCTTTACATGGGAGTAGATCTTCCCGATTTCAGGGGAATACATGGCATTAAATTCCATGGGCAAGACACTGAGGTTGTAGCCAAGTCCCAACGAAAAACCATTGATCGACTTCCTTTTATCCTTGTCATAGGCTTTTGTCAGGGTACTGAAATCGTACATGGCGGTATTGGCCTTCGCCGTCAGAAAGAGGCTGCCGCTAAAATTGTATTGCAACCCGACCAATGCGGAGGCAACAGAAGAAGTGATGATCTGCCCCTCATTCAATCCAACGAAAACCATCTGCCGGTTGAGGAATTGCTGGACCCCACCCATGTAGAAGTTATCAAAGAGGAAGCTTTGGGAATGCAGTGTCAGACCTGCCTGCAGGTTGTAGAGGAAAACCATCTTCGCACTCACTGAATGGAACCTTGAATAACTTAGCAGGAAGCGGTAGAAAGCAGGTTTTCCATCGATCACCTCTGAGGTATCAATTGAATTTCCGTCGGTATCCAAAATTTCAATATTGGCCTTTCGGTTGAATGCCATCCCCGCTTCTGCAGTCAAAGTGTAACCCTCTGTAGGGAATTTGGGCCGGTCTGTTGTTTTGGATTCTGTTCGCAAATAGGTAAATAGGTTGCTGTTGCTCCCTTTAAACATTACCAGATTCGCGATATCAGGGTCAAAATTGTTTTTTTGGTAATTGATACCTGCCGCAAGGCTCCAGTTGATCCCGAACACCCTGGTGTAATTCAAGTCAAATCTGTTGTAGGAAACATTGTATCTTGACGTATTCAACTCCCCTTTGTAAAGGTAGAGTGGCAGGTTTTCCATCCTGTAGCTCATGTTGATGTAGTTGTTGGCCTTCGCCCCGAAGGTCTGACTGTGCTCTGCATATATCCTGAAATATTCTCCGGCAGCAATTTTTAGGAGTGACCGCGACTTGTCGAACAAGAGGTTGCGCACCGTCAAATTGGCAAGAATGGCAGCTCCACTGTAGGAGTGGTAAGACAAACCCAATTTCAGCTGCGTCAGCAAAGATTCCTTCACCTTGCAAACCATTGTTGCATGGCCTGGTGAAGTTGGCTTCAGTTCGTAGTATACATTGTCGTAATAACGGCTGGAATAAGCCTTCTCAAAACCCTCACTGATCTCGGCTGCGCTATATTTACCGCCGGGTTTAAGCTGAACTTTGTGCTGCAACATATTGGCACTGGTATGCTGAATCCCCACGTACCTGATCTCATCCAGAACAATCTTATCTATTTTCGGCAACCTGTTTTTCGGATTGAACTCAACCGGATAGATCCTGTTGAGTGAGTCGGCCAGATGTTTGAAATAGGGATAATAACGATTGCCTATCTCCTTTCCTATTCCCATTATGGAATCTGTTGCGTCGAAACTGCCGGCACTGTATTTTTCTACCGGAGGCTCGATAATCAGGTCACAAAGCTTTTTCTCCATCACCAGGTCTTCTGCATCCCGGTACTGGGTGATCTGGTAAAATACATCCAGGATGTTGTTCAGTTTGGAAATATCGGGCATGGTAAACAGGTTCACACCTATCACGATATCAGCCCCCATCTCCTTGATATCCTTTACCGGGAAGTTCCGGATGATCCCCCCATCTACCAGTTTGGTCGAATCATGATCCACCGCTGTAAAGACACTGGGGATGGCCATGCTCGATCGTACGGCCCTTACTATTTCACCTTTCGAGTGGACTACTGCCTTGCCGTCCGATAAATCCGTAGAAATGCATTTGAAGGGAATATTGAATTTTGAAAAGTCCTTGATGTGGTAAACCGGCATAAACAATTCGCTAAGCGTAAGCCAGAGGGATTCTGATTCAATTAAACCTGTACCAAACTGAGGCTTAAACTCTTTCAGCCCCAATTCAACCGAATATTTTCCATATTCATCCTTCTCTTCAATGCTAATTTGAGAATAATTTGGCTTGTTGCTCAGGATGGCATCCCAGTCCAGGTTAGCTGAGATCTTCTCAATGTCTTTTCCGGAATAACCCACGGCATACAAGCCTCCGATGATACTTCCCATGCTGGTTCCGGTAATGTAATCCACCTTCAATCCGGCACTGTCAATCGCCTGCAATATCCCAATGTGCGAAATACCCTTGGCACCTCCGCCACTCAGAACCAGTCCAACTTTTGGACGTTGTGCTATTGCAGCATGGAAGGATAAAATTGCCAGGAAGCAGGTAATCAGCACATTTTTTCTGAATAAGCTTCTCATTGGTTCCAAACTATTTTGTTTCAAACAAATCTAACAATATAATCATCCGGAATGGTTAGGCCCGGCAAAAAGTTCATTGTGGCAGTTCGGGGAGGAGGATAAACTTGATTTTCAAAATCCAAATCGTATCTTTATCTGTTGGAAACAGGGTTGACCTGTCCATTAAATTGATGTATTCTTTGTCCCATTAGACGCTACCATTATGAACAAAAGCATTCTATCATTTTTAGTATCAATGATTTGTTTATTAAGCCTTCCTTCATTTGCTCAGTCAGGGAATACGGCAGAGAATGATACTACCCTCTTGGGACTTCCCGGAGACAACCTTGACTTATATGCCGTTCTGGATCTTTTTCAAAAATCCAAGACCATCGAAGAGTTTGAGAAATCTTTGAATTCTGAAAAAACAGGCATCAATAACCTCGATTTGGATTTGGATGAGAAAGCCGATTTTATCAAGGTGGAGACGAAGCAAGATGGGGATGATTTTACATTTGTCCTTCAGGTGGATGTGAGCAAAGAGGAGAAACAGGATGTTGCCGTCATTTTGGTTTCAAAGGACAAAGAGCAGAAAGTGACCATGCAAATTGTCGGCGATGAGGAGCTGTATGGACAAGGATTTATTGTCGAGCCCAAAACAACAGCCACCCCTGCAGTTACGGCCAATCCGGGCTATACCGGCCCAAATCCTGTTACTGAAAGCATTTTGGCTAAGAATACGGTGGTGGTGGTCGAGTCTACTCCCATCGTAAGATATGTCTATTCACCGGTTTATGTCCCCTATTACCCACCTTATTACTGGGGTTTTTATCCACCCTATTTCTTCCCGTTTCCAATCATTGCCATCGGAATTTACCGACACAACCATTACCACCACCATCATGGATATGGGTATCGCGGGAATACCACCATCATTCACAACACCTACAATTTCAACAATTACCACAACAAACGGAACACCTCCAAAGTGGTAATTCACAACAAGGTCAACGGAAATTACAACAAAAGACCAGCCACCCGCCCATCTGGGGCTACATCCGGTTCAACCAGACCTTCCAGTCCGGGAACGACCAGGCCCTCGGGCAATACGCCCGGGTCAACCAGACCAGCAACCAGACCAGCAACAACCAGGCCTTCGGGAAATACACCCGGGTCAACCAGACCTTCCAGTCCGGAAACTACCAGACCTTCGGGAAATACGCCCGGGTCAACCAGACCAGCAACCAGACCAGCAACAACCAGGCCTTCGGGAAAAGCGCCCGGCTCAACCAGGCCTGCCAATCCGGCAACTACCAGGCCTTCGGGAAATGCACCCGGTTCAACCAGACCCGCGACCAGACCAAAAACCAATCGTTCAACCTCACAGGCAACATCCAACTGATCGTCCTGCTGATTCAGAATTCAGAAGTATGTTGTATCAATGGTGCCGGTTCAAAAGAAAGTATCGGAGCTCAAGACTATGATGATATGATGCGGTTAAGGCGCCAACTGATAGAGGCCAGGAAGTTCAACAAAATAAAAAATGGGCTTCCTGCTTAACTGGATAACTGCTTATTTACAGTACAATTCCGATGGTAAGACTCAGCGCTTTGGAGCGATAATCTGAAGGTTGGTTGGCAATTTGTGAAAGACCCATGTCATACCTCAGGTCGAAACGGATATTCTGCTTGAAAACGGGTGTCTGATAACCAACGCCAAAGGTTGCTCCCCAGTCGGTACCATTGGCCTCCGAAATTGGCAACCCATTGTTCTGACGTGTTTGATTGTTGAGTGCAAAAGCAGCATAAGGTCCGGCATTGACGAAGAAATAGGAGCCTGATTTTTCCATGGATCTGGCATCACGGAATTGCAGCAGCACCGGTACCTGCAAATAGTTCACCATATAATCGGTTGGGATGGTGGTGTTCAGCTCGAAGGTTTCATTGTTGCGCCCCTTGCGGAGATAATTAATTTCTGGCTGTAGAACGAAAGATTTGCTTAGTGACAGGTCACAAAAGAGGCTGGCAGCATAGGACCAGGTAATGTGATCGTTGTCAAGCAGATCCCCCTTCTCTGAAAAAGTGGTGACGGCAGCTCCCTGGCGCAACCCAAATTTGGGTTGTGAATAGGCATTGGCAGTAAAAAAGATCAGGACGACAGTCCAAATAACAAGTTTAATGATTTTCATGGCTAAAAAAATTTAAAGGATTTGTGAATGAATTTGTGTTGCATTTATGCCAAGGAAAGTCAATCGACCGACAACGACCTCCACCAACGAAGCCTCTCCATGAACCATGAATTGCATGTGTTTACAGATATTGCTGTTGATGACGATCTCCAGTTGAGACTGGAATCTTTCCGGTTGGCAGGGAAATACCAGATCTATGACTGGCACATAATAGGTAATAAGTTGTGCTGGGAATCGTCTTTCGATGGTTTCCAGCTCACCACTAAAAAGTGGAACCGGCGATCCCTCTATAATGGAATAGATTAACGTCAGACAACTGAACTGCTCCTCCCGCAATCTGGACTTGATGCGTTCGAATACCCTGTCGATTCCGGTATTGTCAGTGATGTAGACAGAATGGAGTGTGGGGCCGGCACCCAATTTTTCATCCCCGGAAATTGGGGTGGAAGATTCTTTCTGATTCTTTACCGTCTGCATTGCATCCATTGTTTGGGATGCAAAGTAAAAGATCCTGCCCTGGGGAAATTTTGATCTACATCAAAAAATGCGACGGTTGTTCACTTTCCTGATTCATAAAAACGGCTATTCAATGAGACGTTGCCTGCAACGTCTCTACACGATCATTTTGGGATTTTGTCGCTCAGTCGTTCCCCCGCAACCCTCCCCTGATCCTGCTAAGGGTCTCCTGCGTAATCCCCAGGAAGGAGGCAATGTGACCCAACTTCGCTCTTTGAAAAATATTTGGATAATTGTCCATCAGTGCGTTGTATCGATCCTCCGCACTTTGGAACTTGATACCGTTGATAAATTCTGTCAGTTTCTTGGCCAACTCAAACACCGCGTGGAAGGCAAATTTGGCCAGGTCGTGGTTTTCGTTCAACATCACCTCCATATCGGTGTATTTCAGCGAATAGACTACTGAATCTTCGAGCAATTCGCAATTGCTGGGGGAAGAGTTGTGCTGGTAAAAACTGTCATGGGCAGTCAGGAAACTGTTCTCGGCAAAAAACCATGCAGTGATCTCCTTGCCACTGCTCGTGTTGTAGAAAACCCGGGCCAATCCTTTTTCAATGTAAAAAATATGTCGGCAAACCTCCCCCTGCCTAAAGAGAAAATGCCCTTTGGGAAGCATTTCCCGCTGCATCAGTTCATTCAACTTCTCCTCTGCAACCGGAGATAGGTTGGCAAAAATAGTATTTGAAGGAGGAGTTATCATGGTAATTATAATCCCCAGGCTGCCGGATTACTTGTACCCTCTGCCTCATCCTGGGTTGCTTTGGCAAGATTAGCAAAGAAATTAAAGCCAGTAAGTGTTTCGATCTGCCTGACCGATTTGGTTACTGCGGCAGTGGCCAATCCGCTTCCGTAAGAGCGGTGCTCAAACCAAAAACCGATGGCATCATACTTGCCAGTTTTTAGCCGGAGCAGCACTTTGTAGTAATAATTGGGGACTGCAACCTTGTTCCCCTTGGCATCGGTGGCGTACTTAACAGTTTCGCTCCCATTGACAGTTTTCAAGATTGCACCGGTTACCACATACATGGTATCACTGGCAGCCATCCAGTTTCTTACCTGACTTTCGAGGCTTGCCCACATTTGTCCGTTGAGTGTGCTCAACTGGGGTGTCATGTTCGTGAAGTAAAATGTCTGGCTATTGGCAACTTTTGTGACAGTTCTGTCGGCCGAAGGGATCTGGTGGCCCCTGTCGTACCCGGAAATACTTGAGAAGTAATCTGGTTGAGCAGTGGAAGCAACCATCGGATCCAGTTGCCAATCATCCGTCCTGCTTGTACTCCCAAGATAACTGATGTGGTGAGGATAGGCTACCCAGTAGGCAATTTTCTCTTTCTGATCATACAGTACCGAATAGTTGCGAACCGTTTTGGTCCCGATGGTGATGTCATGGGTAAATGTAACACAATCAGCATTCGCACCTCCCGCAGGAATTTCAATCCAGAGAGGATTTGTGGCCCTGCCACCGACAATTACTTTGGCCTGCTGCGTCAGTGCAATCTTTTGCTGCTTGTTGGCCGCAGTAACCAGCAGTTCAGCCATCCGGTCTGCTGACAAGAGGTTCTGACCAATGTTCAGGACAACATTGGCATCCCCTGTCCCTGTGGTTGCAGAAAGATTCAGCCAACCATTTCCGCCGCTCAAATAATTGACAGAAATATTCCACTGCCCGGAGGTCTGAATGTTAAGAAACTGACTCGTTTCACTGCTTGGAATTGAGGCATTGGTCGCGGCAACCAGTTCCAGGGAAGGCTCTGTCGTTGCCGACTCCTTTGCACAGGAAAAAAATAAAACACTGCAAATCAAAAGCGCGGAAAACTGCCGGAAAAAAGGGGAGAACAACCTCATGGTAATTTAGCTGTTTAAAAGGGAGTAGTCCATTGCCAACGGACTACTCCCCCAATTAAATCGTTGAATGATCAGAATACAGAGATGACAACATCGGCGAGCCGGGAGTTCCCCGTTGCAGCCGTTGCACCCAAGTTGATGGATACGGTACTGTTCACCTTCAGCCGTATCTGAACCTGCCCGCTAAGGGTTTCGGTGAGCACAACGGTACGTGTGAAAGGGGCAAGATTGAGGGTGTATTCAATGGCTGTCCCCATGGGAACCCATGTTGTTCCATCCTTGGAATATTCTACCACAAAGTCCTTCGGCGAAGTACTGCTGCCATAGCCCTTGAAGACAAATGACAATGTTTTGCCGGAGGCAATGGCTTGTTTCGGCGTAAAACCAAAGAGCCAGGCCTTCCCCTGATCCCATGCACCCAGGTAGATTGTTTTGGAAGAGGCCGTATAGGATGGTACCGCCAATGGGGCTGTAAACCCTGCAAGGGTCAGCGAACCTCCTGTTGACTCATCGGTGGAACTGGTGGACGAAACGATGGGAAAGCCGGCAGGGGCAGTATCAAAGGTCCATGTAGCCATGGTTTTGGCACTCGCCGCATCCACAACAACTCCTGTCAGTACTACCGGTGTCGTAATCCCGGTCCCCGTTATGGTGAAGGTAACACTACCGGATGCAGTAGGTGTTCCAGCCAGTGGAATGGCAATATTTCCGGCAGCTGTTGCAAAACTTCCCGAAACTACAGCCGGAGTAGTTATACCCGCGGCACCGGCACCGGTTAGCGCTATAGAAAAGCTGTATGCCTGACCAGTCGTGGCCAAAGTGTAGGGAAGGGTAACAAGATTGTCGGTGGTAAGTGCAACACCTTTCTTCATGGTTCCTCCCAAAAGGGGAGTTCCGAATGTCAGTACCGGACCTGCTCCAAACCTGGTTCCAGTCAATCCGGCAAAGTCACCACTGTTCTGGGGAATCAGCTGATAAGTGGTAAGATTGATATTGGCAATCCCTTTTAAGATACCACTTCCCTGCGGAACTGCCGCAGCCTTGAAGGCGGAATAGGAGGCACTGAACATGTCAAAAGTCTCACCAGTAGTCGATTCCATCCGGATGGAGGTATGCGATGTTCCTACAACCATCGTCTTGGAAAGGTCGGCATTGATGACCTGTACGTTGGCGATGGCCACATACATCGACTCGTAACTTCCGGTCTTGAACTGTGCCGCAGTGATCGATTTGGCAGGAATCACCGTCGTCTTGCCGGTTGGGGACATGTTGGCATTGGTAAAATTGTTGAGCTGGAGCAAACCATTGAATTTGGCAAGTTGCGCACCATTCAGCTTCAGTTCAAGCTCCGTTCCAACGGCCATGGTGGCAGCATCCGCGACAAGCCTGACACAAATACCTGCATTTCCATCGGAGAGGTAGATGTTTTTCAATGAGGTGCTGTTACCACCCACCTGGTCACTGATCAGGCTCGCCTTCAGGTAAAGCTCCTGGGTGATGGTTGTTTCTCCCTTTGCCCTCAGTTCAGCCACGGTAAGGTAGGTTTTTACCACACCGGCCTGCTGTATCTTGACATTTTGAAAGCTGGATCCATATTTCACGGTGACATTGGCTTCCCTTGGAAGGCCAGTGTTCGGCAACAAAGTAAAGATAACATTTGCATCCGCAGAACCTTTCAGCGGAGCCGCTGCAAGCCAGCTCTCCGATGCAGGGATTTCTATCGTCCAATCGGTATTGGCAGTGATGGTCATGGAAACATTCCCACCCTCTTTCGGCGCCGGAAGGATCTCGGCTCCCAACACCACAGAAGGTGTTTTCAGTGTCTCTTCCTTGCTGCAACCAATTGACATACAGGCAAGCGAAAAAAGAAGAACCAGACCAATCAAATTAAATTTGTTAGTTTTCATAAGATATAATAAATTTTTCGAGGCAGGTTTACATAAAAATTATTGCTCGTCCGTAAAAGTAAAACTTTTTTGGTTGGAAAAATGTGATTATTGTTTGGTAAATATCCATGAAAATAGATCCAAATAAGACTTGCCAATATTTTTGGAAACAATTGATCAAAGCCTCGCCAGACACATGATTCTTTTCAATCTATCATAAAATGAATCTTCAAACAAGGTTACATTTAACAACACGCACTTCAAATTCCTTGGGTTGTTGCATACAAAAATCCGCAAAGAGTTGGAAATAAATTCAATCCAATCTGTTCCCTTATGATAAATTCGGGACCTCCTTTTAAACCATTGGATAAAAATAATGTCTCATAATAGCTACCGCCACTCAACTTTAATTAACCCGAAAGAATCATGATTCCACAGTTGCCTGCAGGTAGACCGGTCCAGTAATAACAATCAATTAACCAGCAATAAAAATGAAAACTACCAGTCTTTCCCCTTTCGCCATGAAATTGAAGACGACGCTTCTTCTTGGTTTGATGATGCTGCAATGTGCACCAGCCCTGTTTGCAAAAAAAGTGTCCCAACCGGTTCTTGGTCACCGTTCCGTGACTGTTATGAACATAGACGGTATGGAGTTCAAGGATCTCAACAGGAATGGAGAACTGGACAGGTACGAAGACTGGCGGTTGTCGCCTGAAGAGCGGAGCGCAGACCTTCTTTCAAAAATGAGCGTGGAGCAAAAGGCAGGATTTATGCTGATCAACACCATCTCGATGATAGGAGCCTCCAAAGCCAAAGCGGAGGGTCTGGTGGCCAGCGACTTCAGCGAAAGCAGTGGCCGGACACAGGGTGGTTCCGGGCGAGGAGCCGGAGGCAGGCGGGAAGGAAACAATGAGTCTGCTCCAAGGCCTTCTTCCGGTGTGGCAGGTGTTCTGGCCAACATGGGAGGTGGTGGCGGTGTAACCAAATTTGTTACAGAATACAACAACCGGCATTTCATCTACCGGATGAATGAAAGTGTTGCAAATACAGCCGAATGGACCAACAAATTACAGGCGCTCTGCGAAAGCCAACCATTGGGCATCCCTGCCATCATCGCCTCCAATCCGCGGAACAACATTACCGTCAATGCCGCATTGGGTACCAGTGCCGGAGTATCTGTCTTCTCGGCCTGGCCCGGGGAACTGGGATTGTCGGCCATGAACGACCTGAAACTGACGCGGGAGTTTGCCGATATCGCCCGTCAAGAGTGGCTGGCGGTTGGCCTGAGAAAGGGGTACATGTACATGGCTGACCTGGCCACCGAACCAAGGTGGTCGAGGGTCAACGGCACCTTCGGGGAGGATGCAGACTGGGTCGCCAAAATGATTACCGAGGTAATTCTTGGTTTTCAGGGAAAGAGCTTAAGCTCAACCTCTGTAGCACTCACCACCAAACACTTTCCAGGAGGCGGTTCAGGCGAAGATGGCCAGGATTCGCACTTCGAATGGGGCAAGAAAGAGATCTACCCTGCCGGGATGTTCGACAACAACCTGATCCCGTTCAAAGCGGCCATCAAAGCCGGCACCTCCTCCATGATGCCCTATTACTCCCTTCCATCGGGCACCCCCTACGAAGAGGTTGGGTATGCCTTCAACAAAGGGGTGATCAATGACCTTCTCAGAACCAAAATGGGGTTCAAGGGAATCATCAATTCGGATACCGGTCCGCTAACCGGCATGCCATGGGGAGTCGAAAAGCTCACCAAGCAGGAGCGTTACAAAAAAGCACTGGAGGCAGGCGTCAATATCTTCTCTGGCGAATCGGATCCGGCCATGCTGCTGGAGGTAATCAACAAGGGGATGATCGACATGACCTACATCGACAACTCCGTAACCCGGTTGCTGAACGAGAAATTTGCGATGGGATTGTTTGAAAATCCCTATGTGGATGTGGCGGCTGCGGAAAAGGTAGTCAACAATGCCAAATTCAGGGAGCGGGCCGGCCTGGCCATGCGCAAATCCATTGTCTTGCTGGAAAACCCAACCAAGGCATTGCCCCTGGCTGCCAACACAAAAGTCTATTTTGAGACCTATTCCAAAGGTCAGAACGACAAGCTGGCAGAACCTGGAATGGTGCTGAACAAGGTGGCAGGCCAGTATCCCGTTACCCTGGTGAATACCCCCGAAGCGGCAGATGTCATTCTTTTTTGGGTGGTACCTACCGGGAATTCGCTCTTTGGCTCCACCGGTGCCCCGGTCTCCATCTCCCTGTCAAAATGCTCGGTGGATGTAAACTATGTAAATGCCCTGACTGCCAAAAAACCAACCATCCTGGTGGTAAACTATACCAATCCCTGGGTCATCAGTGAAATCTACAACGACCAGACGAAAGGCAATATACAGGCTGTTCTGGCCACCTTCGGCACCACCCCTGAAGCATTGCTCGATGTGGTAACCGGAAAATTCAACCCTACCGGGAAGATGCCATTTTCAACTCCTGTATCCGATGAGGCAGTGACCAACCAGAAGGAGGACCTTCCGGGATACCTCGAAGAGAAGGGGTATGCGCTCTTCAATTGGGGGCAGGGGTTGAGTTACAAATAGTTGATTGGTGAATTTCTTTTACTCCAAATGTTACCAATGATTATCTGTACCACCGTATAGTATAATCGCATTAATGATAAGTATATCCGTAGCAGGATATATTATGTCCATACCAACGTATATTAAAAACGCACCAACAATAAGAATATCCGTATCAGGATATATTATGTCTGTACCACCATATAGCATAACCACATCACGGTTAAGTATTTACGTAGGAGGGTTAAGTATATACGAATCAGGGTGTATTATATCCGCATCATCAAATAGTATATTCGCACCAGGGAAAAGGATGAATACACCATCAATCTCAGGCCACAATTACTTGACCGTAGCCGACACATAAGCTGCAATCTTTGCCTCCGTCTGGGGAGCTAGCTTTTTAACCAGCTCAACATTGGTGATTGGTGTTGGTTTAGTGATAGTTTTGGTCTGGTTAGCAGAGATGGTAAGTGAGCGGGAACGTGCTGCCATTGCATTGTTTTCAACCATTGGGTCAACGTTGGTGGCGAAAATTGAAATCGTATGGTCACCATTCCACTTGATATCGAAGGTACTGAACTGTTGCGGAAATTCTCTCAAGGATCTTGTTTCAACCTCCCAAAAGCCATTCTCAGGTTTATCATTCACCGCTGAAGGAAAGGCAGTGACATTGTCCAAATGCCGGTGACCGGCTACCCACAGGATAAAATTCGGATATTTATGCAACTCATTGAGTATATCCTTCTGGGCTTTGGGATCGGACCATCCAATAAACGAGCCATCCTCTTCTACCCCTATTGGGATATGAGCCGCTACAATCATCAGTTTATCCTCTTTCTGCCCATCCTGAAGCTGTTGCTTAAGCCATTCAAACCGGCCATGTGCCAACGTGCCGGTTCCATATCCCCCCATCA
>CAZVTL010000014.1:0-29762 GCA_964630075.1 uncultured Tangfeifania sp. | reverse complement strand
CCTCTTTTCGGTTTCAGTTAAAGCCAGGTGTTGAATACCTGGTAACAGCCTTTAAAAAAGGTTTTCTCAATGCCAAAGCATCGGTTTCAACCATCGGGTTGGAACAGGGAAAGGCCTTTACGGTGAGGATGGAATTAACACCTGTCGATCAGCCTATTACTGTGGATAACATCTTTTATGAACTAGGAAAGTGGGACCTCCTGCCACAGTCCATCGCATCCCTGGATACCCTGGTATATCTCCTAAAGGAAAATCCGACAGTAGCCATTGAATTGATGGCCCATACCGATTGCAGGGGCAATGATCTGGACAACATCGTTTTGTCCCAAAAGCGTGCACAATCAGTAGTGAACTATCTGATTTTCAAAGGCATTCAGCAAGGTAGGTTGACAGCCGTGGGATACGGTGAGAAAACACCAAAAACTGTCGATGTCAAGATGGAAAAGATCAATCCCTTTCTTCAAAAAGGACAAATACTCTCCTGCCAGTTTATCGAGGCCTTGAAAAAGGAGGAGGAGCGTGAAAAGTGTCACCAGTACAACCGGCGCACCGAGTTCAAGGTTACTTCTTCCGAATACAGGGAGAAGTTTAGGGAATGAACAAGGATAAAGTTTAATGGATAAAGGTTAAAGGTTGATATGCGCCTGTCTTGTCATTGTGAGTGGTCAATTCCCTGCAGAGACTTTATGCAATCTTATTTCCGCCATTCCTACTTTAACCTTTATCCCTCGTATTTTCCCGCAAGGGAAAAAATTGTACTTTTACACCCGTTATGGATAGCAACCAAAGATACCTACGCAGGGGAGTTTCGGCATCAAAGGAAGATGTACACCAGGCAATCAGAAACATTGACAAAGGCCTTTTTCCCAAAGCTTTTTGCAAAATCGTGCCAGATATTCTCGGTGGAGATCCCCAATTTTGCAATGTGATGCATGCCGACGGTGCCGGCACAAAATCTGCCCTGGCCTACCTCTACTGGAAAGAGACTGGTGATCTTTCTGTATGGAAGGGAATCGCGCAGGATGCAGTGGTAATGAACCTGGATGATCTGATTTGTGTGGGTGCTACTGAAAATATCCTGCTCTCCTCTACCATTGGACGAAACAAACAGCTGATCTCCGGGGATGTTCTCTCAGCGATCATTCAGGGTACTGAAGATTTTTGCAGTGAGATGCGCGAGCTAGGCATCTCCATCTATCCAACAGGTGGAGAGACCGCCGATGTGGGAGATCTGGTCCGCACCATTATTGTCGACTCCACTGTAACCTGCCGCATGAAACGTGCCGATGTGATTAGTGCCGACCGTATTTGTCCGGGCAATGTGATCATTGGCCTTGCATCTTCGGGGCAATCATCGTATGAATCTGCATACAATGGCGGTATGGGAAGCAATGGGCTTACCTCTGCCCGGCACGATCTCTTTTCAAAATACCTGGCAGCAAAATACCCTGAAAGTTTTGACAACTCCCTGCCTGAAGAACTTGTCTATTCAGGCAGCCTGAAACTCACCGACCTGGTCGAACCCATCGGAGTGGATGCCGGGAAAATGGTACTATCTCCCACACGAACTTATGCTCCGATCATCAAAAAAGTATTGGATAGTTATCGGGGCAATCTCTACGGGATGATACATTGTTCGGGTGGCGCCCAAACCAAAGTGCTTCATTTTGTTGATGATGTTCATGTTGTTAAAAACAATATGTTCGATATTCCCGAACTTTTCAAGGTAATACATGAACAAAGCGGAACCAGCTGGCACGAAATGTATAAGGTATTCAACATGGGACATCGTTTTGAACTCTATGTCGATGAATCAGTGGCTGATAGCATCCTGGCTATTTCCCGCTCGTTCGGAATCGAAGCAAGGATCATAGGTCATGTTGAACCTTTCAATGGCAAAAAAGTCACCATCCAGAGTCCCTTCGGCACCTTCGAGTATTAGCTCCTTTAACTTTAGGCATTTTAGGCGCTTTAGTTCACTTTAGTCACTTTTATCCACAAAAATTAAATTTAAAATATTTATATGTCAGATAATTCACTTCTCGACAAATACGAAGGAATCAAAATACGCTTTGATGAAGTAGGTCAGCAAATTTCTGATCCGGATGTCATGAAAGACATGAAGCGGTATGTCAAACTTAACCAGGAGTACAAACAACTGGATGCTTTGGTTCAATCATTTACACGCTACAGGAACTATCTCCAGAACATTGCAGATGCAAAGGAGATTCTGGAAAATGAAACAGATGAAGATTTGCGCGACATGGCCAGGGAAGAGCTGGAGGAGGGTTCCCAAAAAGTGACTGCCTTCGAGGATGAGATCAAAATGCTGCTGGTTCCGGCAGATCCTGAAGACAGTAAAAATGCGATACTGGAGATAAGGGGTGGCACAGGGGGAGATGAAGCCGCCATCTTTGCCGGTGATCTATTCCGTATGTATTCAAAATTCTGCGATAGAATGGGTTGGAAACTTGAGGTCACCAATACCTCGGAAGGAACCTCAGGAGGATACAAGGAGCTTGTAGCCAAAATTTCGGGGAAGGATGTATATGGTATTCTAAAATATGAATCAGGTGTCCACCGCGTTCAACGGGTTCCCCAGACCGAAACACAGGGTAGGATTCATACTTCAGCCTCCACGGTGGCTGTTTTGCCTGAAGCTGAAGAGTTTGATATAGATCTGAGGGAGAGTGATATCCGCAAGGATACCTATTGTTCCTCCGGTCCGGGTGGCCAGAGTGTGAATACAACCTACTCAGCCATCCGGTTGACACATATTCCTACCGGGATTGTCGTAACCTGTCAGGATGAAAAATCACAGATCAAGAACCTGGCCAAGGCGATGTCCGAACTACGAACAAGGATCTACAACATGGAACACCAAAAATACCTGGATGAGATCGCTTCCAAACGCAAAACGATGGTCTCCACCGGCGACCGTTCGGCAAAAATCCGCACTTACAACTATCCACAAGGCCGCATGACCGACCATAGGATTGGATTGACAATGTACAACCTCCCAGCAATTATGGATGGTGACATCATTGAAATCATTGAGAAATTACGGTACGAAGAAAACGTAGAACGATTGAAGGAAACTGAACTATAATATAAAAATTATGAATTACGAATTACGAATTACGATTGTGATTCGGCATCGTAATTCGTAATTTCTAATTCATAATTGATTATGAACAAGTCCCAGCTATTCGAACAAATCAAGCTAAAACAGTCCTTCCTCTGTGTCGGACTGGATTCAGACATTCAGAAAATTCCTGAATTTTTAAAGGATACTTCAGACCCGATCTTCTACTTCAACCAGAAGATCATTGATGCAACAGCACCTTATACGGTCGCCTACAAACCCAATCTTGCCTTTTACGAGTCAAACGGTCTGGAAGGATGGAACAGTTTGGAAAAAACAGTTCAATATATCCGTGAACGCTATCCTGAAATTTTTATTATTGCCGATGCCAAGCGTGGTGATATCGGCAATACTTCTGCCATGTATGCGCGTACTTTTTTCGAAACCTATCATTTCGATGCTGTCACCATTGCTCCCTATATGGGCAAGGATTCTGTTACCCCATTTTTGGGATACCCAGGCAAATGGGTGATTCTGTTGGCATTGACCTCCAACATTGGGGCCTTCGACTTTCAACTGATGGAAGATAGCCAGGGCGAGAAACTCTTTGAAAAAGTACTTCGCACCTCCCAAAAATGGGCTGATTCTGAAAACATGATGTACGTAGTCGGCGCTACAAAAGCTGAAGCATTGGAAGGAATCAGAAAAATTGTGCCGGATCACTTCTTGCTTGTACCGGGTGTAGGTGCCCAGGGGGGCAGTTTGAGTGAGGTGGCAAGGTATGGTTTGAACAAGCAATGCGGACTGCTGGTGAACTCTTCGAGGGCAATTCTGTATGCCTCATCTGGAACTGACTTCGCCGAAAAAGCCGGTGAGGAGGCTTTGGAAGTCCAGATGGAAATGAAAAGCTTGTTACAAGCAAGTGGATTGGTTTAATTGAATGACCAGGATTGCATCGGTTAAAGATCAGTGGTTTATCGCATATAAAAAACTGAAATTTCATTAATTTGGTTAAAATTAAAACGTTACAAAACGTTAAAAAGTGTTTAAGCCCCGATTTTTTAGGGATAAAAACTATTTTTGTATAGATTTTGAATTAAAACGGATAGTATGGTTGGTAAAATGTTGACTTTGGTTCTTGGGTGTATACTTCTGCTGGAAGTAAATGCCTTTGGAGCAAACCCACAACAGGTCAAGGAGAAATCTAAAACCTATCCCTATTTGGCATATCTTCCGAATGGGTACAAGGAATCGGTTGGAAAGGACTGGCCAGTAATTATTTATCTTCACGGTAGTTCTTGCAAGGGAAACAATCTGGAGCGTCTCAAAAAATATGGTCCACCCTTTTACCTGGATCGTGGCATGCAGGTGGACGCCATTGTGATCTCACCCCAATGTCCTTCCAACAGAAACTGGGTATATGGCGACTGGTTCGAGTCCTTTTACAAAGAAATACTTGAGAAATATCGCGTGGATCCTTCACGGGTGTACCTAACGGGAATGAGTCTTGGTGGTTTTGGCACCTGGAGCCTTGCCTCAAGGTATCCCCAATATTTCGCTGCCATCATGCCCTTGTGCGGTGGTGGAAAACCGGACATGGCAGAAACCATCAAGGATGTCCCTACCTGGGTTTTCCACGGGGACAAGGACCGAAAGGTAAAACTAAACAGATCAACAGAGATGGTCGAGGCGATGCAGGAGATGGGTTCAAGACCTAAGTTCTCGGTACTGAAAGGAGAGGGTCACGATATACACCATGTCTACTCTGAACAAAATGTCTATGAGTGGTTACTTGCCCAGCATAAAAATGTGTACGAAAGATTTGTGAGTATGAATTTCTGGATTCCCAAAACAGATTCAATCATCACCCAGAAGCGGAATGAGCTGATCAAAGAGGTAAAGCAATCAAACTTTGCCGAGAAATTTGTCGTAAAGCGTCCCGCACAAACCGTTACAGCCAAAACTTTTTTGTACAACTTGTTCAAACCAAAGCCGTTTGAGCAGTCCTCAATGAAATAGAGACCAAAGTGAAGCAAATTGACTGGAGTGACCAAAATATTTGGGTACTCTGGTCCCTTTTGTGTGATCTCTTCAACTTTATTAACTTTAGTCACTTTAGTTCACTTTAGCCACTATCCAAATGACCAAAACCTTCAACTGGGGTATCCTGGCTCCCGGAAATATAGCCGGGAAATTTGTTGCTGAGCTTCAGGGTCTTGAATCAGCCAGGGTAATGGCTGTGGGTTCAAGAGAGCTAACCAGGGCGGCTGAATTTGCAAGAAACAACGGCATAGCGCGCACCTGGGGCAGCTATGAGGCATTGGCTGCAGATCCTGACATCGATGTTATCTACATCGCTTCACCCCACGTTTTTCATGCAGAACACACCAAACTTTGCCTGAAGCACAAGAAGGCGGTCTTGTGTGAAAAAGCCTTTGGCATGAACAGCAAAGAGGTAGAAGAAATGATAGAAATAGCCAGCTCCGAAAAGGTGTTTTTAATGGAAGCATTTATGACACCACATCAGCCCTCTTACCAGGAAGCCCACAAAATCATCCAATCAGGTGTTTTGGGTGAAATAAAGCACCTTCATGGTTGGTTCGGCTTCAACAAGTCACCCTACGATACCACCGGAAGACTTTTCAATCCGAAACTCGGAGGCGGGGCTTTGCTGGATATCGGATTGTATCCCTTGTTTGACGCCCTTTGGTTCATGGGTGAACCCGTTCAAATGGAAGCCTTTGCCGATCTTACAGCTTTGGGGATCGATCAGTCAATTACTGCATCCATGCGATTCAATGGCGGAAAGACCGCTACAATCTTTGCCTCCTTTCTTTCAGCAGTTGGAGTTGGAACCGATATTTATTGCGAAAGGGGAGCGCTAAAACTCAGACGAACGAGCACCCTTGACCAATGGCTGGAAATTCATCGCCCCGGAGAACCTGTCCAAACGATTCGTTACAACCAAAATTCCTGCGGACTAAAACTCGAAGCCCTGGAAGTTATGAATTGCCTCGGTGAGAATCGGCTGGAAAGTACCAAAATGAGCCATCAAGACTCTCGTTTATTGTTACAAAACCTTGACCTGATCAGACAAAAAGCGGGCATTACTTACTAGTTAAATGTCTATATGTTAATAGTTTTTCACCCTTTCTGGTGAAATATTCACTTATTTAATTATTTCAAGGTTTGCAATAAAAATGTAACCATTATAATAAAGAAGTGTAAACTTTTATCTCTATTTTTGTTAGGCAATTAACATCTATTAACTAATTATTTAACGTCACATGTCTAAAAAAATCATTGGAATTTTTCTGATGTGCTTTTCTATGCTGTTTATTAACAGTGTGATGGCGCAAAATTCACTTACCGGTAGGGTAACTGATGATTCCGGATCTCCGCTTCCCGGAGCAAGTGTTGTAGTGAAAGGTACAACACTGGGAGTCATAACTAACTTCGATGGTAAATTCAACCTGTCGGTTCCTGCAAATGCCAAACTGATCGTATCATTTGTTGGAATGGAAAGTACGGAAGTTGCAGTTGGAACCAATAAAACCATCACAGTTCAATTGAAATCTTCAGCCATTGGTGTAGAAGAGGTTGTTGTTACTGCTATGGGTATTACGAAGGCAAAGAAATCCCTCGCTTTTTCTGTGAGTGATGTAAAATCAGAGGATTTGGTAAAGGCTGGCAATACCAACCTCATGAAATCATTGGATGGAAAGGTAAGTGGAGTAACACTAACAAGTTTGAGCAGCGATCCGACATCCTCTGTTTTGGTAAACATCAGGGGAACCTCTGTAATGCCTTCTGCGAGTGATGCCAACGTATCAGTAAAAGGACAGCCTTTGTATGTCATTGATGGTATCCCGGTAGGAAACCAATCTTTTACCAACAAAAATGGCATCGACTTTGGGAACATTCTTTCCCAGCTAAATCCGGAAGACATCGATAACATCACCATTTTGAAGGGTGGAAGTGCTGGTGCTTTGTACGGTTCTGAAGGGGGCAACGGAGTTGTTATGATCACGACCAAATCAGGCAAAGGTGGCAAGAAAGGTATTGGAGTTTCAGTATCCTTCAATGCGACCATGGATTCTCCTTATCAGTTTATCGAAGAGCAACAATTGTACGGTCAGGGCGAACGTGCCTACGAATGGCAGTACGACAATACCGACACCTGGGGTCCCAAGCTGGATGGAAAATACTCCGACAATTTCTGGAATACTAAAACCCAAAAATGGGACAAAGGTAACATGGTATCTTACAATGAAAATCGTGTAGAAGCATACCTGCAAACCGGTTCTACTGCAACTACCAATGTCAATGTTACTGGTAATTATGACAAAGGTTCTTTCCGTTTATCTGTTACCAACATGGGCAACAAAGGGGTAATGCCCAACACAAAGACCGCACAGAACTCGATCACGTTGAGCTCTGAATACAAGTTGACAGACAATATTAAAGTAACTGCCAATGCAAACTATACCCGCACTTATTCTCCCAACAAGGCAAACGTTACAGGCAGCAACAGTATCCTGAACAGGTTGTTGTTCAATTTCCCTGCCAACCTTCAACCATTGGCTGACATGAAGAATTACTGGATGTCAGGTTTCGACGGCATATTGATGAATGGAGCAATCATGAAAGACAATGGAGTGGATGTATCAGAATTGAACCCATGGTGGATCACCTATGAAAGTGTGAACCGCTTTTCCCGTGACAATTTCTTCGGAAAAGTACAGTTGGACTGGAAATTAAACAAAGAGTTTACTTTAATGCTTCGCTCCGGTATGGATAATGTTGGTGAAAATTACGAATTCCGCAAATCATTCGGTCAAACCAATCTTTCAAGCAGACCTGGTGCGGGTGATGGAGCGTACCAGGCAAATAATTCCAATAGTCTTACTGTCAATTCAGATGCTATTCTATCCTTCAACAAGACCATAGGTGATTTCTCTATTTCAGCTGTTGCTGGCGCCAATTATGTTTACAATTCAAGTAATACCTATTTGACCAATGCTGCGGCATTGAATGTGCCCGGTCTGTTCACCATGGCCAATGCCTATCCTGGCAAACTAACCGCAAGCTATAACTGGGGTACAGGCCCATCACACAGTTTTTATGGGACAGCAGATGTTGCATGGAAAAACCAGTTCTTTTTGGGTGTAACAGGTCGTCAGGATTACAAGGGAAACCTGGATGAGGAGAAGATCAATTATTTCTATCCTTCAGTCTCTGCGGCGTGGGTAGCCAGTGAAACTTTTGCAATGCCTGAGATCATCAACCTGCTCAAGGTAAGATTGGGCTATGCCAACGTTGGAAACGGATTGACCAGGGTCAGAAACATCGATACCTATAGCTTTGAATCTCCAGACTGGTCGAACACAGTCAAAACAGCCAACCTGAATGCAACCCTGGTTGACCCTGATATCAAGCCAATGGCCTCCATCACCAAAGAGGCAGGTGTAGACCTCTGGATGATGGACAAAAAGCTGGTCTTCGACTTCACCTATTTTGTGAAAGATCAGATCAACCAACTTGGCGGAATTCCTGTTGTACAGGGAACCGGATTTACCCAAATGACTACCAACGTAGGAGATGTAAAAAATCAGGGTTATGAATTTGGGTTGACACTCAATCCGGTCAGAACCAAAGATTGGAATTGGGATCTTACAGGAACCTTCACACATTACCTGGCCAAAATTACACGCCTGACTGACAGCTTTGCACCCAACGGTTATGTATTTGCCTCATACGATGGTAAAACCAAGGTGAAGATAGCAGAGGGTGAAGAGATTGGTAACATCTATGAAGAGAACCCTATCAAAAGAGTTAAGACTGGAATGTATGCTGGTCAGCCACTTTTGGACAATGATGGTAAATTTCAGCGATCATCCGACGAAAGGGATCGTGCACAGATTGCCAACTTCAATCCTGATTATATCATTGGCATCAATACGACATTAAAGTACAAAAGATTGTCCTTGAACCTGGTTGGGAGTTTCCGCGTAGGAGGCGAGTATATTTCTGTTAACCAGCAATATATGGATTCAAATGGTCGTTCTTTCGAATCTGTCAGTTCAGGAGCCAATAACCCCTGGTGGAAAGGGGGACGTGATGCAGAACAGGGAGGTATGGGCTGGCCAGCGATCGGAGCCAGTAAGTATCCTGAGATGAATGGTTACAATGATGACATCCGTTCTGATTTTCATGATGCCAGTTATGCAAAGGGGGTATGGCTGATCCCGGGGAAAGATGCTGCAGTAGATGCAAGCTATATAGTCAACGGCGCAGATCCCAACAATACCTTCTACGACTTCCCATACAATGCCTATGGTGATGTAATTTGGAACTTTACTTCTACCCGCGTTTACAATGCTACCAACTTTAAACTGAGGGAGGTTTCATTGAACTACAACCTTCCTTCTTCAATCTCCAGCAAGATCAAAATGAACAATGTCAACATTGCCTTGATTGGAAGAAACCTCTACCAATGGAATGCTTCCGGTCGCAATGAAGATCCTGAATCTGCCTTCTCCGGACCTGGTGTAAGCCAGGGTGTACTCAGGGCAACATTGCCTTCTGTCCGTTCAATCGGATTTAAACTTGCATTTGATTTTTAATATTTGACCGTTGATAATAATTTGTAATATGAAATCATTTCTAACAAAAATATTTGCCGTCACTTTGCTTTTGGGAGTTATTTCCTGTAGTAAAGATGCCCTTAGGCAATACGATGCCTTGCAATACAAGAATGCAATTGAGAATTTAAATGATCCCTATCTGTTATCTTCCATACTAAAGAAGACCACACTCTTTTACCAGGATATGGGGTGGGGGAATACGAAACTTCCGGGAGCTGTGCAATACACCGGACGCAATTACCAGGGAGGAGACAACACTTACAGCGGATTTAAATCCCCAGCGAATGAAATGTACACTGCCATGGATATTTTGAAATTCATTGACATTGCCATCCAGAAAGCTGATGAGCGCGGTTCAAAGACGCACGTTGGCATCTTTACCACCTTCAGGGTACTATTGTTTTCCTACATGACAGATTTTTATGGTGATGTCTATTATTCACAGGCACTTCAGGGTCGTGAAGGAATTTTGTATCCTGAGTATGACAAACAGGCTGACATCTATACTGGTCTGCTCAAAGAACTTGAAACTGCCAACACCCTGATTGTTTCCGGAACAGAGACCGTTAGCGCTACCTACGATCTGATGTTCGCAGGGAACAAGGCACAGTGGATAAAGTTCAATAATTCATTAAAATTGAGATTATTGATGCATTCAGCTACAAAAAGTAACACTGCAGCCGCTAAAATCGCTGCTGTGGCCGCCTCTCCGCTTCTGACAGAAGAGACAGATATGAATGCATCGATTGCCTATGTAGGTACCGGTGCTGCCAACTCCTGGGTAGGTGGTTCAAACAATTGGGCAGGTAGCGGTGAATTCGAGAAGAGAAGACCCTGCAAAACCCTGGTCGATATGATGGCCAACAACAAAGATCCGCGTATGGCTGTTTGGTTTGCTCCGGTAGAAAGTCCATGGACCAACGATCCTGCATTGCATGGAAAAACAGTAAGTACTACTGATCCAAATGGTTATACCTACACATCAACCTGGGAATATATCGACAAATCAAATCCGGTGGTTTCGACTGTTGTACCCATTATTCATGATGCGGACAAAATGTACGTTGGTTTTACTGCGGGTATGCCCAGTGACTATAAAAATGACAACGGACACTACAATACTTCTGCAGGTGGTACCTATGGCAACTTCAAGGTATCCAAATATTCTAAATTATTCCAGCAAAATTCACATGCCTTGTTGCGTGCACAAGTAATGAACAAGGATGAGATTCTGTTTGATCTTGCGGAATCTGCTGTAAAGGGATATATTTCAGGAAGTGCTGATACCTATTACAAGGCGGCCATCAGGGCCAGCATGAAGCGATGGGGAGTAAGCGACGCAAATATTGCAACCTATACAGCCCAGTCATCTGTAGCATTACCTTCCGACAATGCCGGTAAATTGGCCAAAATTGCAGAGCAAAAATGGGTTTCACTCTTTTCTGTTGCCAGTGAAGCATACCTTGATCTCCGAAGGACACAATTGCCAAATATTTTTAAGAACGGTAACCTTGCAACCAATCCTTTCCCGGTAAGATATCGTTATCCTGGAAATGAACTTGGCCAGAACAAGAATGCCTATGACAAAGGTGTTGCTACTTTGGTTCCTGCTGTGGATGATGAATTCTCTAAAATGTGGCTGCTGCAATAACATCAGTTATCAAATAAAAAAAAGGCTGTACCAAAAGGCAGCCTTTTTTTATTTGATAACTTTGAGTAAAAATGGGATGGATATTTTCAGTAGAGATTTTACCCCTGAATTGATCTTTCAAGCTACCAGGAGCAGTGGTCCGGGTGGCCAGAATGTAAACAAGGTTAGTTCCAAAGTTGAACTTCGTTTCAACTACCGCAACTCCTTGATCCTGAGTGAATCAGAAAAGGCGATCATTTCGGAGAGACTTGTCAATAAGATCAACAAGGAAGATGAAATTGTTCTGGTAGCACAAACCGACCGGTCACAACTAAAAAACAAAGAGAAGGTCACAGAGAAGTTTTATTCCTTGCTGCTACAGGCGTTAATGCCGCGAAAGAAAAGAATCAGTACAAGGCCTACCCGTGCATCGGTTGAAAAAAGGCTTGAATCCAAAAGGGTGCGCGGTTCAATCAAAGCCACCAGGAGAGAAACAGGAGATTGATTTTTTTACTATTTTCATCCGCTCATTTTCTAATCATCTGAATACGATATCCAGCAAATAATCGAGGCAGAACCCTTGCTTTACTCAAAAGGTAAAGGTATATTATTGGTGATCGGCAGATAAATTTTTCTGAAACCATATGCATAGTTTTTCCCGGTTACTTTTTATTCTGCTGGTCATTTCCATTAAATCTTTTGCGCAACCCTCTATCAATGCGGTATCTGTCTCAAACGCACCTGTGATTGATGGCCGTCTGAACGATGAGGTTTGGACACAGTCGGCAAAAATTGACCAGCTGGTACAACGTGAACCCAATCCTGGTCAGCCGGTTTCTGAAAAAACCAATTTTTTCATTTGCCACGATGCCAACTTTCTGTATGTCGGTGTAAAGTGCTTTGATGATCCAAAGAAGATCACAGCAAAGGAGAAAGCCCGTGATGTGAGTCTGGGCAATGACGACAGAATACAGGTCATACTGGATACCTACCTCGATCACCGGAACGGTTATTGGTTCCAGATTGGTCCGCGCGGATCGATCGGAGATGCCACTGTCAGCGAAAACGGGGCTGTATTTAACAAGGAGTGGAACGGTTTGTGGGAAGGGAAGGCCCGGATCGTTGCAGATGGCTGGGAGGCCGAAATGGCCATTCCTTTCAAAACCATGGGATTTGACAAATTCAATCCCAACTGGGGCATCAAATTCATCCGTCACATCAAACGAAAACTCGAAAGCTCCTATTGGCCGACCGCCAATATCAACAGCTTTAAATTTCAGGTATCGGATGCTGGTTTGCTGATTGGAATGAAGAACATTACCCAGGGAATAGGGTTGGATATTTCGCCTTATGTATCTGGGGGTATGAATACGAAAAAGGGTACGGATAACAAATACTCGGCCAAGGCAGGAGTAGACCTCTTTTACCAGATCACCCCTGGATTAAAGTCGGCCCTCTCTGTCAATACCGATTTTGCTGAGACGGAGGTGGACGATCGTCAAATCAATCTTACCCGCTTTAGCCTGCTTTTCCCGGAAAAGAGAGACTTCTTCCTGGATGGATCCAGCCTCTTCTCCTTTGGAATCCAGGGAGATGATGCCAATCCCTACGGGAAGAACATCATTCCATTTTTTTCGCGCAGGATGGGGCTCGATACCAATGGCTTGCCTATCCAAATTAATTTTGCTGCCAAATTGACCGGAATGATCAACAAATGGAACATCGGATTGATGCAGGTGAACGACGACCATCCCAACGGCAATACCAATTTTTCGGTGGCTCGCATCTCCAGAAGTATTGGTACTGAGTCTTCTGTTGGCGTAATCGGAACCTATGGAAATGCAGTAACAGTGCCTCAGAACTATGTGGGAGGAGCAGACTTGAAACTGGCAACCTCCAGGTTTCGTGGGGACAAAAACCTATCTCTCATCCTTTTCGGACTAAAATCAACCACCGAAAACCTGAACGACAACGATGTATCGTGGGGTGGAAACATCTCTTATCCCAATGATTTCCTTTCATTTAGCCTCGGCCATTACGAAATCGGCAAAAACTTTGTAGCCGGAATGGGATTCGTTCCCCGCACCAATATCAAGGATACCTATGGTAATATACTGATTGGACCACGCCCTAAGATCAAAGGAGTCCTTCAGGTACTTACGGGTTTTGGATTCAACCATATTGTCAACTTTGCCGATATCCTGGAATCTCGCCAGGTTAATTACAATCCGCTAAAAATCAGGTTTAAATCGGGAGAAGAGTTTACCTATGGACTCAGCGATATTTACGAATACCTGGAGAAGGATTTCAAGATCTATTCCAATTATGTGATTCCTGCAGGTAAATACAAGTACCTGCGCCAGACCGTGAGTATCTTGACAGCCGGCAGCAGAAACCTGGCAGGTGAATTTTCCTACTCCTTTGGTGATTTCTACAATGGTTCCCGGCAGGATTTGGCCATTGGAGTCAACTACAAGGTTGCAGTACCCCTGTTTTTGGGTGTCAAGTACAAGCAAAATGAGGTTCAACTTCCCGGAGGAAGTTTTACCACCAGAATTTACCAGATGAATGTCAATGTATTGTTTAGTCCGGATATCACCCTGAACAACTACCTCCAATACGACAACAGTTCAAAAAGCGTCGGCGTACAGTCAAGATTCCAGTGGATAGTAAAACCAGGGAATGTGATCATGCTGGTTTGGACCACCAAGCTAACTCAACCGCTTGAACGCTATGTGATGGATGAAAGCGCGCTTAGGTTCAAGCTAAAGTACAACATTCGATTCTGAAGTCAGGCACTGGGGTTGGTTTCTGGTTTATTGTCAGACATATAATCATTTAACTGATCCAACAATTGCATAGACTTCATCAAGGGTGTCCACTCTTTTCCATTGAAAATAAGTTTAAACCATTTTTTGTCCCTATTCTCGAACTTGATGTGAATGAACAACCAAATGGATGTGAAAGATAATGCAAGTGTGACACTGCCTGCGATAGACCATTGAAAGATATTCCATTCGCGAAACATCAGTTCATTCCACCAAAAAGTGGTCCAAACAGGAAGCTGAAGTAATAAAATACGTGTCACCCATAGCGTAGTTATTTTCAGGCTCGCTATTCTCTTCTGGGTTGTTAGAATTGGATCTGAGATATCTATCCTGGAAATTGCAATGATCTGGTAGAGATAAATGAACAACGCAATAGCAGTCAACCCCACCTGGACAGAAGCCGAAAAGAGGAAAAATTTACTGACTTCAGAAAAGGCGTAAAGGTAGATTTGACCCAGTAAAAATGTCCCCAATCCGACCCAAATGATGCCTCCCAAAAGGGTGAAAATTTTGAGGGGTTTCATGGATGAAATAGTATGAAAAACTTTTAAACGTGCAATTTCATGGGTATTATCCCGATTGACCACAATTGCTTTTTCCAATTTCTCGTTGGTTATTTTCCAACACTCTTTTAATTCCAGTTCGTTCATGGTCTTAATGTTTTATTTGCTTAAATCTTGTTTTTAAATTATCCTTGATTCTCCCAATTTTTGTTCCGACATTGCTGATTGACATTCCCAGAATTTCTGCAATTTTGGCATGACTTTGATCATCCAAATACAATATTATCAGAGCTTTGTCTATCTCCTTGAGTTCACTGATAAACTGTTCAAGTAAATTCATTGTTGTTTCACCATCTGTTAGCTCTTCTGTTGGTATTTGCACCTTATGCTCATCCAGAATGGTACATTTGGAAGCTCTTGTTGCATTTTTCCGATAAAAAGAGATGGCTACGTTGAGTGAAATCCGGTACATCCAGGTCGAAATATTGGATTGCTGGTTGTAACGATGCAAGGATTGCCAAACATGGATCATCATTTCCTGAATCAGGTCATTCCTGTCCTCTTCGTTCAGACAATATGTTCGGGCAACCTTGTGTAAAATACCTTTGTGCTGCTCAATGACAATTTGAAACTGGGCTCTTCGTTCTCGCTCGTTCATATTTTCTTTACAAGGATTAAACTGTTACACCTAATTATTCGCAAATGGGTATAAAAAATCACATTTGAAGAAAAAGAAAGTTAAGCAGCATGTCAGAGGAGCTGAAAATAGCTGGCCTTTGTCGGATATATGGCAATTTTACTCCTGCCCTTATTTTATTGTTGTCCATGGTTTAATACACTCGTTCTGCTGAACCTTCCACCTTTCACAAAACTCTTCAGCATTACGTTGCCAGCAACTTTTACAGGCCCGGTATAGAGTTGACTCAAGATGTTGGGCTCAGATCCGTCGGTTGTATACCTTATTTCGAGTCCTGGAAACTCCACATTGGCATAGAGCAGACCATCCTTGAAAATGGCTCCGGGTAGGGGGATGCGGAAATTGTAACCGCCATTTAGTGAATTGAGTCGAGGCAACTCCCTATTTGCCAAAGCATTGGCAATCTTGTTCCATCCTGAGGCAATTTGTTTTTCCCTTTCCACTTTGTTTTCGGTGGTTTCCCATTTCCTTTCTGCCGACCAGGCAGTCTCAGCAAAGGCGATCAGCCTTGGCAGGTAGTAATATTCCAGCATCGTCTCCCCCTTGATGGTTTCACTCCAGATTTGTGCCTGAACCCCCAGGATGTTTTTGTGCGCGTCCGGCTTTAACCTTACTTGTGATCTGTACGCCACATCTGTATCGATGGTTCCTCCCATCGCTGTGCTGGTTGTCGTTTTGTACAGATCGAAGGGTGCAAATGCATAAAATTGTTTGGACTCAAGGAATCCGGCCCAGTAATTACCTGGTTCTACAGGATCTTTGTCGTAAGGAAAATCCAGGTAAAAATTGGAGACATGACAAAGAACCACTTCGTAACCCGCATTGGCCAGCTTGTATCCCAAATCTTCAGCACCTTCGGTATTGTTCCAGAGATAGGGTAGAAGTCCTTTTCCGACAAATTCATAATTGGGAACAGGCTTCCCGCTTTCATCCAACAGCAGGGCAGCCTCCTCCCAACCGCCAATTTCCTTCACCCCATTGTTTTTTAATATGGTTGAAATTCTTCGAAAACAGTATGCCTGCAAGCTCTTTTCGTCTGACTTTAGCTCCGGATGATCATCCAATAATTTTTTTACCAGTGGGGAGCCTGTCCAGCAGCCTGTTGCAACTTCATCACCTCCGGTATGAAACGTCTCCATAGAGACTCCTGCCTGATTGTACAGCTGCTTGATTCCCTTGACTGCCGTATCATAAAAATGGTATACTGACTCCCGGCCAACGCAAACAACATTGTCGTGGTATCCCTGGGCAGAGGTAAATACGGAGGTGTCATCCGGATCTATCAGCCTGAACTCATTGGCTTCCTCCTCTTTTCCCTCCTTCATTAACCTTTGGTAGCGGAACTCCATGGCTTTGATCGCCGAGCGAACATGCGCCGGAAAATTGATGCAGGGAATTACGGTGATATGACGCTCCTTCGCATATTTCAGCATCTCCAAGAATTCGGCTGATGTAAAGTATCCGTTGCCATAATTAACATTGGCCCCGGCGAATGGGCCACTTCCGTAAGAGGGATGCAGCATTGGATCAGAGACTCTGCCATGTTTCCGCTGACTGCCAATATCCGTAAGTTCCGGTAAGCCAGGAACTTCTACTCTCCAACCTTCATCTTCCATAAAATAAAAAAGAAATCGGTTCAACTTGTAGAAAGCCATGATATCCAGCATCTTTAGGATGGTCTCTTTTGTCTGAAAATTGCGTGACATATCAAATTGCAATCCACGGTAGGAGAATCTTGGTTCATCGGCAATCTGAAGTGAAGGTGCTTTTATGGGGGTTCCTGGTTGAAAAAATGTTTCAATGGGAAGTGATGCAAGCAGGCTCTGGATGCCATAAAACACCCCTGCTGCATCTTTCCCGCAGATAGAGATTCCTTGTTTGGTGTTTTGAACCAAACGGTATGACCCGGATTTCTTAAACTGATTTAAGCCCAATTCCAATGAAATAGAGTGTGAATTGGTCGCACCTCCCTTTCTAAGAATAAAATCATCTCCGGAGAGTGTTTTTAATATTTTTGCAAGGTAATTGGCCTCCTGCTCCAAACCTTCTGCATAGCCGATGGACCATGTATGATCAATCAAAAGTGTATCAGCTCCTTTATGAAAAGCCAATGGAGCAGGAATTACCTGCTGTTGTTCATCTTCTGGCAGCAAATGACCGGAAAGATTCGACGCATATCTGCTTTCTGCTGTTGGTACCAACAGCTCATCGGTCAAGGTCCGTCGGAGTTGTTCCGGCCTTTTAAACTCACCAATGATCTGCTTACCTACCGGTACGATGGCACTTTCAATGCCCAAATGGTCGTAAAAGACAAAGTACATTCCCAGGGCTGCATCCGTATTCTTTATCATAAAGCCTGTTCCACAGTAATTTATCCGGATTGAATCTCCCGGAGAAAGGCGAAAATTCGCATTGGGAACCAATCTAAACCAATCACCGTTGAGGTGTTCAACCCTTGCCACCCTGACAGAATCTTCGACGATGGGAATTGGAGGCAATTGAGAAAAGTACATCTCCCAACCTTTCGCTTCAAAAGTATACTGGCTGTGATTGTAAAGTGTAAAAGAGGCCAGGGCCTGGTTTTTCCCCTGGTACAAATTGGTCAACAGTTCCCATTTGACTTCGAGTTCATCGGATTTCGGCAAGCTGGATGTTCCAGTTCTTGTACACTGGATCCACACCAATAACACAAAAAAAAGTAAAATCAAATTGAAGAATTTCGACATCTTGGTGGCAGTAATTAGTTGTAGATTATATATTTAACCTAAAAAAAGATGACTCAATCAATTCCAGGTCCGTCGGTATTAAAAATCGATTGTATGATTAACTTTGGAACCGAATCAACTTCGTTTTCCTTTTTAAAATTAACAAATCTGGTTTAAGTACCCTTCAGGATGAAATAATTGCTGATTGGGTGCGTAATTTTGTGTAAAACAACTTCAAATTCACTGGCAATTTCAGGAATGGGAGTGTCAGTTAAACAGCCCTATTCAAAATGACTGAAACAAAAAGACTAATCTCACTGGATGTGATGCGTGGCTTCACGGTGGCAGCCATGATTCTGGTTAATTTCCCTGGTAGTGAACTTTACTCCTATGCTCCATTGAACCATTCCAAATGGAATGGACTCACACCAACCGACCTGATTGCCCCTCTATTTCTTTTTGTAGTGGGTGTTTCCATCGCTTTTGCCTATAACAAAAGGTTGGAAATAGGCTTACCCAAAGGAGAAATGTATAAAAAAATCGGGATTCGTTCAGTTAAAATTTACCTGGTCGGGATTCTCCTTAATCTGTTACCCGATTTTAATTTTGCTGACCTTCGCTATACGGGAACCTTGCCGCGAATCGCCATGGTTTTTCTTTTCTGTGCAGTACTATTTCTAAATACCAACTGGAAAAAACAGGCTTGGATCGGAATTGGAATTCTGGTTTCCTATTGGTTGGCAATGCTTTTCATTCCGACTCCCGGCTATGACCGACCTATGTTGGAACCAGGAATAAATCTTGCAGCCTGGATCGACACCAAATTTCTACCAGGTACCATGTGGCAGAAAAGCTGGGATCCGGAAGGAATTCTCAGCACATTTCCCTCCTTTGTAACCGGTATAACCGGAATGCTTTCAGGTAGGTTATTGCTCAGTAATCTGGACAAGAGGGAGAAGGTCATTGTACTGATGGTGGGAGGGTTTTTATCCCTTATTGCGGGTTATTGGTGGAACCTCCATTTTCCCTGCAATGAAAACATCTGGAGCAGCTCTTTTGTCCTCATTACCTCTGGAGTAGCTGCCCTTTTGCTGGGTACTTGCTATTATCTGATTGACATTGTGGGCTATACTAAATTTACCAAACCGGGTCTAATATTTGGGGCGAATGCCATAACGGTCTATTTCCTGGCAGATATTTGGGGGCTCCTTTTCTTCAGATATAAAATAGGAGGTTTTTCATTGAATGAACATTTCATGTCTGCTTTCACAAACATTGCCCCCTCACCTGAATTTTGGGGAATGGTATACTCCCTGCTTTTTGTGGTTGTGAACTTTATACCGGCACTTATACTCTATAAAAGGAAGATTTTCATCAAACTCTAGTAGCATCATAGAGTAAGAGGTGTTTCCAAATAGTCAAAATTAAAGAATAATAAAAAAAACAGTGCTTCTTTTTACCTTAATTTATTGTAGAATCAATTTTTCCTCATGATTGGTAAACATTTTACCGCATGAACTGTTTGTATCCTGAGTAACAGTACAGCAAATGATAATTGATATCAACACATTCGCCATTGTACTTGGAATTATTTATTCCATCCAGTTTGTAATTTTCCTGTTGGAGTATTACTACCACAAAGATTACACTGGTCCGGGCTGGAGTCTGCCCTGGAGCGCAACAGCGGTGTTGGGATTTTCTTTTATGGTTACCAGGAGGATCAGTTCAATTGAATACTTATCGATTTTCATTCAAAATGTACTGCACATTCTCGCCGTCATGTTCTTGTACATCGGTATTGTAAAGTTTATTGGCGGAAAGGTCAGAATCAGGTTGTTGATATTTTTGTTCCTTGTATTCATTGTGCCATATTCTTATTATGTCTACTTCATAGACAGTATACATAATCGAACCATCATCATCTGGGTTGTTATCGGTGTGATATGCAGTTTTGCTGCCCATGACCTCTACGTTTACCGCAAAGGCAGGGCAGACTCGGCATTGAATATTTGTATCCTCGTTTTTTTATTTCACTCGGTATTCTCCTTTTCCAAGGTAGTGATGCTACTAACACTCTTCAGAATTGACCATATGTACTCCCAACACCTGATCAATACTTCGACCTATTTGGAGTTGCTGGGAGTATCAATTTTCTGGACCTATTCTTTGATTATTATGCTAAATCAAAGATTGACTTCAGAAATGAAAATAGCCAAAGATCATTTTGAAGTCATTTTCAATACCACCCCCGATGCAATTTTGATCACAAGGTTATCAGACGGATCCATTGTTTCTGTAAATGATGGCTTTTTTGAGTTGACAGGTTATTCAACTGCTGAGGCAGTTGGGAAATCAACCTTTGATCTAAACTTTTGGGTGAACGAAGAGGATCGAAATTACTACATAAAAAGACTTGGTCAAGAGGGAAGCTTTACGGACTATGAGTTTGAACTCAAGAGCAAAGAGAAGGGAATCAAGGTTGGAATACTATCTGGAAAATTGATCATGATGCATGGAGAGCCTCATGTAATTAGCATTGTCCGCAACATCACCCAACGAAAAGCAAGAGAAAAGGAGATTGTCAATCAAAACGTTGAGTTGAAAAAAATCAACGATGAAAAAGACAAGTTCTTCTCTATTATTGCCCACGATTTGAAGGGTCCGTTTAGCAGCTTCCTGGGATTGACGGAAATTATGGCGGAGGAGATTCCAAAACTGCCAATTTCAGAAGTGATTAAACTGGCTGCCAAAATGAGGGATTCTGCCCGAAGCCTATTCAGTTTGTTAAACAACCTATTGGAGTGGTCGTTGGTTAAACAGGGTATAACAAGTTTTAAACCTGTGAATGCTGTTTTATCCAGGGAGGTGAATGAATGCATCGCAGCCTTTTCTGAAGTTGGACAGAAAAAGAACATCTCCATCAAGAATCAGCTCTCACCTGAAATATATGTGTATGCCGATCAAAATATGCTGCTTTCACTGATGCGTAACCTGCTATCGAATGGTATTAAATTTACACACCACGGCGGTTCAATAACGATAGATGCAACCATGAGCGATGATCAGGGTTGTCTGATCACTGTGCAGGATACAGGTATTGGCATTGGCAGTGAAATGCTTCCGCTTCTTTTCAAAATAAATGCGAATACCTCCAGAAAAGGTACCAATGGAGAGTTGAGCAGCGGCTTGGGATTGTTGTTGTGCAAGGAGTATGTCAACAGGCACCATGGTGAAATCTGGGTAGAAAGCAGGGAAGGGGAGGGCAGTACATTTTTCGTCAAATTACCCGGAGAAAGTGCCTGGCGTGACTAAAATACCAATACTTTATACCGGATATTCCTGTAATCCCTTGTGCTGCATACTTCTTAGCCGCATAAAATTTTCATAAATTTTTTCCATCAACTCATTTTCCGGAATTTTCAGCGCATTGCCTACACCTTGATAAATGGCTTGTATGGACAGGGCATGTTCGTCTGTCTCACAAAAAATTGAATCCAGTGGCATAGCCTTTAATGAACTATGTAATTTGGATCGCTTATCCAGTACAGCCTTCCCAATTGAAAAATAGAATCCTTTGTCTCTCAATTGCTTGGTTAGCTCCAGACTACCGGAATAACCATGCAGGATCATTGGCACCTGACAACCGGAAGTCATTTCCATTAATTCATTCCAGGATTTTACACAATGCAGGATGAGGGGCTTGTTTTTTTCAGTCGCCTTTTCCATGTGCAATTTGAAAATATCCTGCTGAAGCTGAAAAGGTAGGTTACATGCCTTGTCCAAACCGGTCTCACCATAGCCAAAGAAATCCGGATTTTTAGCAAGTCCAGAAAGTTGCATCGAAAGATCCCCGGGAGCTTGATCTGCAAACCATGGGTGCAAACCGGCAGAGAACAACCCCTGAATCGGATCCCTCTTTTCATTCAACATCAGGTTGTAAACAGAAATAACTTCGTTGGAAGCCATCGGTCCATGCGTATGCACATCGATGTATAATTCTGTCATTCTTTCATTTAGTATCCAAAATAAAATTACTTCAGTGGAATTGAACCGTTCTTTTCTCCCTGTTACTTTCCAGACATGCTTCCAAAATCTGGATGGTCATCAGTGCCTCCTCCGGTTTCACCATAAGCTCTGCCCCCTCACGTATAGACTCATACAAATTGGCGTAGAAGCGGGCATAATTCCCTGGAATGGTTTCAATCTTTCCTTCAAAATGAAGACCATCTACTGAACTGTTGAGTTTTCCCCAATCACCAGGAGGTTCTTTTCCCCAGGTTGGCTCATCCGGCAACCTGTGAACTTTCAGTTGTTCTTCCTGTGGATCTGTAGCCATTTTCAGAAAAGATCCTTCTGTTCCATGAATGATAAACTGGGGTCCCATCTCCCTGACGAGGTAGGAGCAACGCAAGGTAGCATCAAACGCATGGTAATGCAGCTTAATGTCAAACTGATCTGTCGTCCTTCCCCCTGTTCGGAGAACCGAGAGATGCGCTGTCACTGCCAAAGGTTTTCCAAATAACACCAGTGCCTGATCTACAATGTGCGGACCCAGGTTGAAAAGAACCCCGGTCCTTTCATCCCCATCCTCTTTCCAGGATCCTTCCTGAATAAAGTTACGGTACCGGTCGTAGTGACACTCATACTCAACCACTCGTCCAAGGAGCTTGTTATCCAATATCTTTTGAACAGTAAGAAAACCCCCGTCCAGTCTGCGGTTCTGGTAAACTGTCAGCAACACATTGTTCTTTTGGGCAATCTCAATCAGCAGAATGGCATCCTTACTCTCCTTGACGAAAGGTTTCTCAACCACCACATGCTTGCCGGCTTCCATGGCCAATTTAGCCATCTCAAAGTGCAAATAGTCAGGTGTATTGACGATTACGAGCTCAATAGCAGAATCTTGAAGTATTTGGTCAAACTCCCTGACAATGGTGGCCTGCGGATAATGCAATTCAGATATCCGCAGGTTTCTTTCCAGAATTTTTTCAATTTTAAACTGCGGCAATACCTTCAGCGAAGGACCATGAAATACCTGTCCCGACATACCGAAGGAGCATAATGCTGTTACAATGGGTTTCATTTAAAAAAATTTAAAAGTGACTAAAGTGATCTAAAGTGAACTAAAGTGCCTGAAGTTCCGGCTTTCTCGCATAAGTTCATCATGCAACGAATACACCTAAATTATAACTCATAACTTTTCCACTACATCCATTTCTTTCTTTTGAAATAACTCAGCATGAATATGGAAGCAATGATGCAAATAATCCAGAACATAGCATAACCATAACGCCAGCCCAGTTCCGGAAGAAATTCAAAATTCATTCCATATACTCCGGCAAAAAAGGTCAGCGGAATAAAAAGTGCTGAAAATATGGTTAAAACCTTCATGATCTCATTCAACTTCAGACTTACCCTGGACAGATAGAGATCCATGATACCTGCCGTCAGGTCACGAAGACTGTCAAGCGTTTCTATGATGTGAACGGTATGGTCATAAATATTCCGGAAGTAGATCCTGCTTTGATCTTGAATCAAAGGATGATCCGAACGCTCAATTTTATTGATAAGTTCCCTGACCGGCCAAACCGTCCTTCCCACATAGACCAACCTCCGTTTCATTCGGTATATAGCCTCCTGATTGGTGTTGTTGGTGTTGATAATTATCTCACTCTCAATCCCCTCGATTGTATCGCCAATGTCTTCCAAAATGTAAAAGTATTGATCAATCAATACATCTGCCAGCAAAAAAACCAGGTAATCGCTCTGCATCTTCCGTACTTTACCCTTGCTGTTGAGAATTCTGGCCCTAAACGCATCAAACAGTTTTGGCTCTGTCTCATGAAACGAGATCACATATTTTTCCCCAAGCAGGAGACTCACCTGCTCAATCGTCACCTCTTTGTCCTCCGGATTGATTAACAATGCTTTAAATACCATAAAGATGTAATCATCCCGCTCCTCAAGATGTGGTCGCTGGGAAGTATTGGTAATCTCTTCCAGTTCAAGCTGGTTGATTTGGAAAATCTCTCCGATGCGGGCAACCAACTCATCATCGTGAACCCCGATGATCCGAAACCATTTGATTTTATCTGAATTTAGAAATGGAACTATTTGATCCGGAGAATCCAGGGTATATTCGGCAACCTCCTGTTCATTGTATTCTGTCAACTCAATTCTGGATTGCTCCTGCCGGGGTTTACCTATGTATTGAACCGTTCCGGGAGGTGTGTTTGTACCAGAGGCCTTGGGTACAAACTTTCGGACATCGATCTTCTTGAATTTGCTCTTGTTTTTCATCATATGTTATTTGCGGCAATGGCTTTGGGTCAGGAACCAGCCGCTGAAGATTCATTTTGATTTGTGCCTAAAATTAACAAATCTTTGCACTGCTTAATACACTGGATTACTTTTATATATGAAGAATAATAGATATGTTTGCCCGTGTTTAAGTTTGATTGTTGTAAACAAGTAAAAAAAGATAGTAAAATAACTCAAAAACAAGACCATGAATAATTTAAAGGTGATATTCTCCCTGATGTTGTTGATCTCTTTTTCCGGTCTTTTTGCTGGAAACCCGGAAGATACAGCCATTCAAAAACTGACCAAATCAGATTTTTATCAAAAAATCATGAATTTGGAAAAGAATCCGACTGAATGGAAATACAGTGGCAATCTGCCCTGCATTGTTGATTTTTATGCAGATTGGTGTGGACCATGCCGGACTGCCTCTCCAATACTGGAAGAACTGGCCCAAAAATACAAGGGACAAATAGTTGTTTACAAAGTAAATACAGACAATGAGAAGGAGCTGGCCAGAGCCTTCAACATCCAGAGTATACCCGCTTTTTTATGGGTTCCAAAAAACGGAAAACCAACCATGAGCAGCGGTATAGCATCCAGCAAGGAAGAGACCAAAGCCATGTTTGAGAAGATGATCAAAGAGATCCTGCTGAAATAGTTATTAGTTATGAGTTATGAGTTACGAATTATTTAATAAGGCTATAACTCATAACTAATAACTCATAACAGTTTATTTGGCAAGTACTTCATCCAACTGCTTCAGAATAGGATCTGCAGAGATTTTCTTGCCAACAGCGTTTTGCATCCAAATTTGCGGAATCAAACGGCCTTGCTTGTAGATCCGGTCAATCTCTGCCGGAAACTCCTTGCCATTCAGATAATCTTCGATTTGGAATTCAATGATCTGACCATAAGAATAGGCAGCCAGGTACAACGGATTTGAAATCATGTGTGAATAGATGGCCAGGATTGGTTGATCACTCACACCGAAAATTGGTGTAAAATAGCTGTTCCAAACATCTGTGGCAATCGAAACCACAGCTTTCTTCAGCTCTTCTGCTGTGGCATTGGGATGATTGTACAGCCATTGCCAGGTGGCGATATCGACCAAACCAACTCCCATGATCTCCATTAGGGTCCAGGAGGCATCCAACGTATCCAATCGCTTTTGATCCTTGCTTGCACCTGAAAGTCCCAGCAATTTTAAATCCCGGCTCTGAAAAATAAAGGCAAGCGCTTCCGTAAATGCAGTATTCGGAACCCCGTTAAGCATAAAATAATCTACATCGTATAGGGAGATCGTCTGTTCCACATTGTGACCAAACTCGTGAACCGCAATGTTGTATCCCTTGTAGTCCATCCCTGTCTGAGCAATCCGGGTACGAAGGTGAGCCTTCTCTCCCTTCATCGCGGCTCCCCAGGCATGGCCTGAACCACGGGCCGGATCTACAACAATCTTGTCCGACAAGTAGTCAGCTCGCTCCCTGTTCCATCCCAGTTTAACCAGCATATTGGGCATATCCTGCTCAAATGCTTTTGGATTTGGGTATTTCGTCGCTGTAAGGCCATTCAGTTGATCCTGGGGGTATTCACTTCGGGCTTTAAAGCCATCATACCAGATATCAAAAGCCTCCAGTTTACGACCCAGTCTATCCGCAATGATCTTGCCTACTTTTGCCAATTCAGGTGATTTAAGGTACGCTTTAAAGAGCTCTTCCACCTCTTCCACACGAATTTCCATTTCTCCCGAGAACTTCCGTTTGATCAGTGTATTCATTTCCGGTTCAAAAGGATCAACGGCTTGTTGGGCATGAAAATTATTCAGAATCTGCTGATACCTGTGGTTGGGTTCTGCCGGAGCGGTTATGATCTGGTTGTTTTCAAAGACCTGATTCGAAAACGGTTTCCAAAGATAGGCAGGATTGTTGATGACCTTACCAGGAATCTCCTGATGGATGATCTGCAGCATCACTTGATAGATCATTTGTTGTTTGGCCAAACCTTGTTCCTTGTCGGCGTAGTTGGACTTGATCTCATCCCTGAGATTCCAGTGCGACAGCAACGACATCTTTTCTGGAAAAAGTTGCTTTCCATCTTCTGTACGCAGGGATCCCATTTGAATGTTGTATTCAGAAATATATAGATCCGCATCAGCTTCAGCTTTTGCAACAGCCTGCTTCACACCTGCCGGCACACGGGATACAAACTGGTCTCCCATCCTCACAGCAGCCCACTCTTCACGGCTCCAACTCTTTCCATCCCGTTCTTTCTCATCCAGACTATAAAATGGAAAGTTAAGAGCGACGATGAAAGCAATTTTATTGGCGTACAGGTCGTCCTGAAGATGCGCACCAACAGAAAATCCACTGAAAATCTTGTCAATCTCCAGCAATTCACCGTTGTTGAGATCAACATTCTGCCGCAGATCCAGGGATATCTTGTTGAGATGCCCGCCGATAGATTCAAAATAGTCAGATAGTTTTTTAAGCAACAAGCTTTTTTTGAGTGGATCTCCGATGTAGCCGGATTGACAGAATTCCGTGAAATCTCTGTCACTTCCATCCGACGTAGTCCAAAGTGAGGCCACATGCTTGACACCCTTTTCGACAGAATGGGCGGCAGTGGTGCCATACTTCAGGCTGAGTGAATCAATTGCCGCCCGTATGCTTGCTTCAGCGGGATGGTTTGGAGTCATCGTAGTAGTTTCATTTTTCACTGCAGTGGTACATGCGGCCAGGGCAATGACAGACAACAGGATCAAAAATCTCATCTTTTTTTATTTTTAGTTTTTGCTTCATTCAGGCAGAAAATGATGAATTCATTGCACGGGTTGATGGTATGCTGCTTATATTTGTACAGATGTGACCATCAAGAAAGCAAAAATATGGAAATAAACCCAATAGATAAACAACCAAACTGTTCACCATGAGATACCTTTTTTTAATTCTGGTTTTTTCGGCTACCCTTTTAAGAGGCGGGGAGAACTACTTTCTCTTTTCTTACTTTACAGACAATGGTCAGGATGGATTGCACCTGGCCTATAGCCACGACGGATTGGTGTGGAAAGAGCTAAATGGAGGAAAATCCTTCCTGAAACCCACTGCCGGCGGGGATAAGCTGATGCGCGATCCATTTATCCTACAGGGACCGGATGGCCTATTCCACATGCTCTGGACCTGCAGCTGGAAGGAAAGGCAGATTGGCTATGCCTCCTCCAGCGATTTAATAAACTGGAGCGAACAAAAATCGATTCCGGTCATGGCCCATGAACCAACTGCGAAAAACTGCTGGGCTCCGGAGATGGTGTATGACAAAAAGAATAAAAACTATCTGATATTCTGGGCTACAACCATCCCCGGAAGACATGCTGATGTTGCATCCTCTGAACGTGAAAAGGGATTGAACCACAGGATGTATTGTACTACCACCGCTGATTTTGTCCAGTTTTCCCCAACTGCACTATTTTTTAATCCAAATTTCAGTGTGATTGATGCAACCGTATTGCAGAAGGGTAAAGTTGCCTACATGTTCCTTAAAAATGAAAACCCCAATCCACCGGAAAAGAACATTCGCGTATCAACATCCAAAGCAGTTTCCGGACCCTATTCTCTGGACGTATCGGCTCCCATAACCGGGAAATATTGGGCAGAGGGGCCATCTGCCCTGCAGGTCGGGAAGTATATCTATATCTACTTCGACAAATATACGGAACACAAATATGGAGCAATCCGGTCAGCCAATATGAAAGATTGGGAAGATGTATCCGAAAATGTGAACTTCCCCAAAGGGGTTAGGCATGGAAGTGCCTTTAAGGTTTCGAAGGAGGTGTTTGACAAATTAATCCATCTGCCATGAATCTGCGTCACTGTTTGCTGACATTGCTGATTACCGCCTTCGCTCAGGTACTTTTTGGGCAGAATAGCCTGAAAATTAGCAACCTTCGATGCGAATCAATGGTTAATCCATTGGGAGTGACCGAAAAAAAGCCTCATTTTAGCTGGCGAATAAATTCAACTGAACGAAATACAAGGCAAGTGAGCTATCACCTGATGGTAGCTGATTCAGAAGAGAACCTCAAAAAAGGAGAGCATTTGATATGGAATTCCAATTTTATAGACTCGGATGCCTCCATTCAGATTCCATATGGAGGCACTGATTTGAAAGCTGAAAAGAAATATTTTTGGAAAGTTAAGATCAAAGATCAGGCTGGACACGAAACTGACTGGAGTGCAACGGCCTGGTTTAAAATGGGACTATTGGCAATCAGTGACTGGAGCAATGCCTCCTGGATTGCTTTTGAAAATCTGGCTGATTCCATGAAGATCGTACCCGGAATTCATGGTTTCGGCAACGAATTGGGGCGGAAAGGAGTAGCCAGAAGTGTTGTTCCATTGTTCAGAAAGGAGTTCATGGTCGAAAAAAAGATCAGGAGTGCAACTTTGTACATTAGTGGTTTAGGCCATTATGAAGCCTCTGTCAATGGAGTTAAAACGGGGCTTAGTTTTCTTGCCCCCGGCTGGACCGACTACGACAAAGTCTGCCTCTACAATAGTTATGATGTGACGCAACAGATCAAAAATGGCAAAAACCTGTTGGGAGTCGTTGTGGGCAACGGATTTTACAACATCAACCGTGAAAGATACCGTAAGCTGGTTATTGCCTACGGATACCCCAAATTGATCAGCAAGTTAAAAATTGAATACCAGGATGGCACTTCTGATGCTATCGTCTCAGGAAGTGATTGGAAATGTGCAGCTTCTCCCATCGAATTCACCAGCATTTTTGGTGGCGAGGATTACAATGCAACCCTGGAACAAGCAGGCTGGGATCTGCCAGGATTCGATGATTCGAAATGGAAAAATGCTATCCCTGCAACAGTTCCAGCAGGAAAACTAGCTGCAGAGTCAGACCATCCGGTAACTGTAAACCAGCTTATTGAGGTGAAAAATGTGGTTAAAAAGGGAACTGGCCACTATCTTTACGACTTTGGTCAGAATGGCTCAGGCATCATTGAACTCAAGATAAAGGGGAAAAGGGGTGATGTTGTTAAACTAATACCTGGCGAGCTGATAACCAAAGAGAAGGAGATCAACCAGAATGCTTCCGGCTCTCCCTACTATTTTACCTATACCCTGAAAGGGGAGGGCATAGAAACCTGGCGACCTAAATTTACTTACTATGGCTTCAGGTATCTTAAGGTAGAAGGGGCAGTACCCGATAGTGAGGTCCAGCAAACAGAACTTCCCAAGGTAATAGGCCTACAGATGCTTCACACCTGCAATTCATCTCCGAAAAACGGAGAATTTACCTGCTCCAATCAGCTATTCAACCAGATTTATACCCTGATCGACTGGGCTGTAAGGA
>CAZVTL010000013.1:0-30068 GCA_964630075.1 uncultured Tangfeifania sp. | reverse complement strand
GGGGGACAATGGAATTACCCCGATGTGGAAGGTGACAGGAAAATTCCTGGTTTTGACACCATCCCGGTAGGGGTGAATGGAACCGGTGACTTCAATGATTTTCAGGTATCCGGCGCGCTGAAAGGATACCTGATGAATTACAGGGAGGAGCGACCTTTTTTGGCCGTAGCCGGATTGATGAACCCCCACGACATCTGCTACTGGACCCCGCAACTTCATGGCAACAAGCTGGTGCCGAAATCTGATCTCTTTGAGTTGGGAAAGGGGCTCCCGCCCCTTCCCCCCAATTTCAATTTTAACTTCAGGGATCCTTCACCGAAGCAGCAGGTTAAATACAGTGAGGCCGAATGGAAGAACTACCTCTACGACTACTGCCGGATGATCGAAAAGCTGGATGCCGATCTCGGCCGGTTGCTGGATGCCGTAGAATCGAGGGACGATGATACGCTTGTTCTCTTCACCTCTGACCATGGTGAAGGCTCTGCACGTCACAAACGGGTTCAGAAATGGCATCCATTTGAACAGTCGGTAAAGGTTCCGTTTATCGCCTGGATGCCAGGACATATTAAAAGCAATGTCATCGACCGGAAGCACGTCGTATCCGGGATTGACATCATGACGACGGTTTGCGAATATGCAGGCATACCTGCACCACCCCACTGCAAGGGCCAACGACTCAAACAGCTTTTGGAAAGCGGAGAAACCGATGATCCCATGAATTTTGCCGTGGCAGAGTTTCAGCATACCGGTCGGGTGGTTCGCAAGGGCGATTTCAAATATGTGAAAATCTATGAGTTCTCAGGAAATCCTGATCAGCCTTTCGTGAGAATGGAAGATGGCCAGTCCGAAAAATTCCAGCCTTGCGCCGGAGGCAGCAGTTACAAATCCCTGCCCAACAAATTGTTGTTCAACATCAAAGAGGATCCATGGGAGCTGAAGGATTTGTCAACGGATCCAATTTTTTTCGCCAAAATGGATGAAATGGATCATCTTTTGGCAGAAGAGTGGGAGAAGAAAATTATTCCAGGAACCCATTTTGATAGAAACTAAGCTTATAACCAGGATGGAGCAGACACAAAGCAGAAGGAATTTCCTAAAAAAAGTAACGGTGGCAGCCGGTCTCTCCCAACTGTCGTTGGCAGGTTGGGCAAGTGGCTTTACCACCATGCTTGCGGCTGGCATCGATCCGTCCGGCGAATTCTCCTTGCTAAAACTGGAGAAACTGCTGGCGGGCTATCAATTTCCTTTCACAGATCAATTTTCGACCACCTCGTTTACCCTGGGTTACAAGTCGTACAACCTCTACGGTGACAATGCTTTTTTTGCCGGTGAATTGCTTTTCCAGGCCATGAAGAGGGAAAATAGTTGCGAATTCAATTTTACGAATTGGCGGTGGGCCGATAATGGCATCAAGGACCGTGCAGCGAGATACAAATACTTCGTTTCGGGTAAGGTTCATTGTGCCGCAGATGGTACGCTTTCACCAGGGAAATGGCTTGTCTCCTCCCGGATTGCTTTGTCGGAAGAGGGGACTCCTTTTGGCAGCACCGGATGGACCAATAGCGGTGAAGCAAAAAATGGGGAGGTGGTCCTCAAAACCAATCGCAGACCAATAAGGAAAGCCTTTGGACAGAGACCATTGAGCTGGAAATGGGGCTTGCCGGCAGTGGTTCAGCAGATGGCTGAAACCTCCCGGCAGGAGCTTTATTTCGCACTGCTCGACGAATTTGATGCCATTCACCAGCATCAAAAAATGAGCTTCAGAAAAGCAGTAAAGCTCGATTGCGGAGGCGGACAGCTGATTGAATTTAAGCTCTTCGAACTAACAGGAGATGGTGTCATTCCTACCGTTTTTTGGGTAGATGATCGGCATCGAACAGTTTTTGTGATTTCAGGCATGGAAGCATATGTATTGATTTAAATATCAATGGTGTGTGGTATATTATTGCAAAATCAACCAAAGGCTCAATTTCTTTAACCTCTACGAGGTAAAGTGTTCTTTTGGGCTTGTTTTTCTACAATACTGTATCCGCTACGCGGAAGAGATAATTATTGCCTCTGTTTAGCAGTAAGTTACTTTTTACTGCCATAAGTTGTTAAATGACACATAGTTTTCCGCGTAGCGGATACAGTATTGTAGAAATAAAGGATGATTTCGAATATTTTCCGCGTAGCGGATAAAGAATTATTTTAACCTGTCACCAATGATTGAATATGAAATTTCTTTACCGCAGCAGATTGTAAGGAAGACACGAGGAACCACAGAAAAACAAACGCATAAGTAATGCACAAGTTTAAATGCTGCATTTTTTTCTTTGCGATCCTTGCGTCATTGCGCGATACTATTGGCAAGTAGGCGGGAAAGTGAAATAGGAAACTGCAACAATATATTGTTCCTGGAACTTAGTTAAACAGATATGAAGATTATTTTTTTGTTTTCCCGATTGGTTATTATGATGTCATTGATAGGTGTCATTTTGATCGTGTCTGTCAGACCGAGCCAATGCCAAACCAATACATTGTCCTCTGCAAAAACGGTCCCGCCCGAACGAATGCAACAGGTCTACGAGGAGGTTAAAACACCCTTCAAGTATGGCATTGTTATCCGTGGGGAGGTGGGAGAGGTGGTCGATTGTGCGAGCATCTTTCGAAAAAACAGCCTATGGTATATGGTTTATGTCGGAGCAACCAATAAAATTGGATACGAGACTTTTCTCGCACAGAGCAGCGACCTCCTGCACTGGGAGAAACTGGGGAAAATCATGAGTTTCAGGCCGGGTGGCTGGGATCGCTGGCAGGTCGATGGCGGCATCGCGCTGTGCGATACCAAATGGGGAGGTAGCAGCAAGCTGCAAAAATACGATGGCAAATATTGGATGTCCTACATCGGAGGGGCCCTGCAAGGATATGAGACAGATCCGCTGGCGATCGGCATGGCCTGGACTATGAACCCAACAGAGGTAAAAGAATGGACCCCCATTGCTGAAAACCCGGTGCTGGCTATTGATCAGCCGGATGTCAGGGAATTCGAAAAAATGACACTTTACAAGAGCCAGATCATCCTTGACAAGCACAAAACACTGGGCTATCCCTATGTGATGTATTACAATGGAAAGTTTAAAAATGGTTACGAGCGAATCGGGATGGCAGTTTCCGATGATATGATCCATTGGCAACGTTATGGCAAAGGGCCAATCGTATCCAATGGTGAAGAAAAGCAAAGAGGCATCAGTGGCGACCCTCAAATCGTTAAGATGGGCGATCTGTGGGTAATGTTCTACTTCGGGGCCTTTTGGCAACCGGGGGCCTTTGATACCTTCGCCTGTTCCTACGACCTGGTCAACTGGACCAAGTGGGAAGGAAAACATCTGATTGAGCCATCCGAACCCTGGGACAAGCAATATGCCCACAAACCCTGGCTCATCAAGCACAAAGGTGTGGTATACCATTTTTACTGTGCAGTAGGAGATGAAGGCCGTGTGATCGCACTTGCCACTTCGCGTGAAATGAAGGATGGTGCATCAACCAATCACGTAAAAATCAACCAATGAGAAAATTGTTTATTACCCTGCTTGGAATGCTCCTATTGGGAATGATTCCAGCCCAAAAGCTTCAGGCAAAGAAACCCAATATCCTGATCATTTTGGCCGATGACTTGGGTTACTCCGATGCAGGTTGTTATGGGAGCGAGATACAGACCCCAAATCTTGACAAGCTCTCCTCCAATGGATTGCGCTTTACACAATTCTACAATACAGGTCGGTGCTGGCCATCCAGATCCTCTCTGCTTACTGGTTATTACCCGCAGTCGGTACGCCGTGATAATCTGACCAAACCGACAGGAGAAAACCCAAAACCTCCTACTGGTGGGGCTGGTGGTGTTCGGCCACGCTGGGCTCAACTGCTGCCTGCCTACCTGAAACCGCTGGGTTATCGTTCGTATGTAGCAGGTAAATGGCATGTGGATGGGAAACCGGAAAAGAATGGCTTTGACCACTCCTATCTGTACATGAATACAGAGGGTTATTTTGGAGCTGTCAACCACACAGAGGATGATGTGAAACTGCCGCCTGTTTTGCCGGATGGCTCCTCCTATTCAACGGTACGAATCGCTGATTATGCCATCAAGTTTTTGAAGGAACATGCTGCAAAGTACGGCGATCAGCCGTTTTTTGAATACCTGGCCTTCCACAGTCCGCACTTCCCGATTCAGGCAATGCCTGAGGACATTGCGTTGTACAAGGATCGGTACAAATCGGGTTGGGATGCCATCCGCAATGAACGACTGGAAAGGATGAAGAAGCTTGGCCTCCTCAATTGTAATCTCTCTCCGCTTGAACCCGATATTATCCCCAGCTGGAATCTATCTGAAAAGGAGCTGCAAAAGAGAATTAGCCCCGGCGAAGTTGGACACGCTGTAGCATGGAATAGCCTGACCAATGAACAGAAGGTGTTTCAGTCGGACAAAATGGCTGTTCATGCTGCAATGGTGCATCGGATGGATATCGAAATTGGACGGGTCATTGATCAGATAAAGGAGATGGGCGCGCTGGAAAACACGCTGGTCCTTTTCGTTTCAGACAACGGGGCATCTGCTGAGCAGATTATCCGGGAGGGCGGACATGATCCAATGTCAGTAGTAGGATCCCCTCAATCTTACCTGGGAATAGGGCCTGGATGGTCGAGTGCTGCCAATACCCCATTCAGGTTGCATAAATCGTGGAACCATGAGGGAGGAATATCCACGCCATTGATCGTCTCCTGGCCAGTTGGTATTAAAAGCAGGAATGAACTCCGCACAGATCCTGGACATCTGATCGATATTGTGCCAACAATATTGGAAATTACGGGTGCCAAAATGCCGGAAACCGTGGAGGGATTCACAGTACCTGCACTGCACGGGAAAAGCCTGGTCGCTGAGTTTCGGAAAAACGGAAAGTTGAAACATGACTATCTCTGGTGGAATCATGACGGCAACCGGGCATTCCGGGTGGAAAACTGGAAAATTGCTGCAGATCATCAATTACCCTGGGAACTGTATGACCTGGGCAAAGATCGGTCGGAGACAAAAAACCTGGCCGATAAGTATCCTGAAAAGGTAAAGGAACTGGAAATGTTGTGGATCAACCATGCGAATGAATTTGGCGCGTTGTCTAAACAGGACATGCCGGAAATAAAACAGCTGAACAAGAAGTAAAAGATTTAAACTAAAAGAAGAAACACAGAATGACCACCAAGCCAATAGCAATTGCTGCAGTGGGGCTCTGCCTTTTGACCTCCGCCGCACCGAAAAAGGATAAACCCAACCTGGTATTTGTCTTTTCAGATCAGCAGACCTTCGATATGCTGGGTTGTTATGGCAACAAGCAGATCAGAACGCCCCATCTGGATGAGTTTTCCAAACAGGCAGTGCGGTTTACCCATTGTTTCTCCAACTCACCTATTTGCACCCCTTTCCGCGGCATGCTGATGAGTGGTCAGCATTCGTTGTACAATGGGACCTTTGTCAATGACAAGCCGCTGGTTCCGGGACACGGCAAGAAATTTGCCGAAGTGCTGAGGGATGCGGGTTACAACACAGCTTATGTCGGAAAGTGGCACCTGCAGGGAGGCGACCGCAATCGTCCCATCCCGAAAGGAGAGATGCGCTATGGCTTTGACGAACTATTTGCCACCAACAACTGCCATGTCGATTTCAGGGCAGGAAAATGTTTCTATTGGAACGAAGAGGGTCAGAAGGTATTTTTCGACAAATGGGAAGTCTATGGCCAGACCGATCAGGCACTGGCCTACCTCGACAGCCGTAAACTCGCTGAGAAGCCTTTTGCCTTGTTTGTCTCCTGGCATCCACCGCACGACTGGGGCAAGTTCAAGGGGGAGGATAGCCTGATGCATTACCGGTACGACGCCCCCGACGAATTAATGGCCATGTACCAGCGCGAGAGCATTCAGACACGTCCGGGGGTAAAAAATACACCCGATCGAAGAAGGATGGTTCACGGGCAAATGGCCATGACCACAGGTGTAGATATCGCCTTTGGGCAATTGATGGAAAAACTGAGACAGTTGAAACTGGATCAAAACACATTGGTGGTCTTCACTTCCGACCATGGCGACATGCTGGAGTTCGATGAGGCCGTTTTCCCAAAACAGTACCCCCACGACTACTCGTGTCGCATCCCCTTCATGGTAAGGTGGCCTGGCAAACTCGAGGCAGGAACAACCACAGGGTTGTTGTTCAGTGCCCTGGATATGATGCCATCCATTCTTGGACTCATGGGGCTGGAGGTTCCGAAAGAGTGCCATGGAAAGAACCTGGCAAAAGCGATCCGAACACACGATGAGGAGGCCGTGGATTATATCCCGATATGGTTGTATGAGGCGAATAATTTCAGGGGAGTCATTACCCGTGAGTATACTTTTTCTACCAAGAAGGGGGCCACGGAAGCTTCTCTGCACAGCGTACTATTTGATCGCAAAAGTGATCCGTTCCAGTTAACCAACCGGTTTGACGATCCAACAATGGCTGCCGTGAAGGAGAAACTCTGGAATCAGACGAAGGAATGGATGGTGAAATACCATGATCAATTTTGGCAACAGGCCGATTTCCAGCAAGCTGCCAGCCAGGAAGAATGGAACAACCCACCCTACATCCGGCCGGTTGATGTGCTTAAACCTTAATCGCCTGGGACTGAACCTCTCTCTTAAATTCCATGGGACTTTTACCGGTTTTGTCCTTGAAAATTCTGGAAAAGTAGAAATAGGATTCAAAACCAAGCACATCGGCAATTTCTTTGAAACTATTGTCCGTCGAGGCCAGCAAATCCTTGGCCCTTTGTATGCGAAGAGACAAATGATATTGTGTTGGTGAAATGCCCGTATATTTTCTGAACATCTGCCTGAAATAGGAATAACCCACATTCAACTCTTGTGCGAGATTTTCTATGTTGATGTTGGTGTGAAGATTTTCCCTGAAATACAAGCAGGCTTTTTGGATGGTACGCTCAATGGTCTTGCCGGCAAATTCCTGGTTTCTTACCACCGAAAGTATTTTACTGAGCATCAGTATGGTGTTGGCCGCGGAGAGCTGTTGGTGCCCGGTCCGCTCTTCCTTCACATGCTGAATGATCTCGAAAAACAGTTTGAGCATACTCTCCTGAAAGCCAATGTAAATCACAGGTCTGGAGGATTGAAAAAAGACTTCCTTGAAGAAGTTTGAGCAGAAGACACCGTTGAATCCAATATAATGTTCATTCCATCCGGTGTTGGGATCCGGTTTGTAACGATGCCAGACCCCGTGTTGCAGTATCAGGATAGATCCAGGGACGACTTTGAACTGGTCAGTGCTGGTTTCGAACAGACCCGAACCCTCGGTTATGTAGTTGATCTGGTACTCCTGAAGAATCCTGCCCCGCTCCCAGGTGAAATAGTATCCACTGGGATGATCCGTGGGTGGATAGACCAGGGATGGTCGTATTTGTGCGAAACCGGCCACAGTGAGGTACAATCCCCACTCTTTGTCGAGTGGGCCGGCGTTGATATATTTTACAAATGTGTCGTTTAACATGCGAACAATGTCATTTTGTGCAAAACAAGAATCATTTTATACAAATATAACTATTAAATACATAGTAATTTTACACTTATAAAATTGAAAAAAAATGTCATAGTAGATAAAATAGGCCAAAGCACAGTGTCATATGGCGACTGTGAATAGATTCAACTGGTCCATTTGGGTGTTGAATATCTTGGTGTGGAACTACCTCTGGCATGTCAATAAGCAGTAATAGATTACCAACAAAAAAAGAATCACAATAGTTATGAAAGAGTCTCAAATCAGTCAGGCATTTGAATTTGCCAAAGTACGCTATGCAGAATTGGGCATAGATGTTGAAAAAGCCATTGAACAGTTGGACAAACTCTCCATCTCGCTGCATTGCTGGCAGGCAGACGATGTGACAGGTTTCGAAAACGGAGACGGGGAGCTGACCGGAGGTATCCAGGCAACCGGGAATTATCCCGGTAAGGCCAGGTCAATGACCGAACTTCGTGCAGACATCGACAAGGCCATGTCGCTGATCCCAGGTTCTCACCGGGTAAATATTCACGCCTTCTATGGTGATTTTGGCGGAGAAACGGTTGATCGCAACGAAATTGAACCCAAACATTTCCAAAGCTGGATCAACTGGGCCAAAGAGAAGGGGTACAAACTCGATTTCAACTGCACCTGCTTCTCCCATGCGAAATCTGCCGATGGTTTTACCTTGTCGCACCGCGATCCAGAGATCAGAAAGTTTTGGATTGAACACGTCATTCGCTCCCGCAAAATCGCCGAAGAGATGGGCCGTCAGCTGGGTTCGAAATGTATCCACAACATCTGGATTCCGGATGGCTCGAAGGATCTGACCGTCGACCGGTTGCTCTACCGCAAAAATCTCAAGGAGTCACTGGATAAGATCTTCGAATACAAAACCAACGATGACTATATGCTCGACAGCATCGAATGTAAATTGTTCGGCATTGGAAGCGAGAGCTATGTGGTTGGTTCGCACGAATTCTACATGGGTTATGGTGTGGCCAACAACAAGATGATTACACTAGACTCGGGTCACTTCCATCCTACGGAGGTGATCTCCGACAAGATCTCTTCCCTGTTACTTTTTGCCCCGGAGATCATGCTTCACGTTAGCCGGGGTGTTAGGTGGGACAGCGATCATGTGGTTGTTTTGAATGACGAATTGCAGGCACTTACCCAGGAGATCATCCGCGCCAACGCGCTGGACCGCGTCCATGTGGGACTCGACTATTTCGATGCCTCTATCAACCGAATCGGCGCATATGTAGTTGGTGTCAGGGCTACCCAGAAGGCATTGCTGCAGGCTTTGCTGGAGCCAATTGCCCAATTGCGCGATTATGAAGCCAAAGGTCAGAATTTTGAACGGATGGCATTGCTGGAGGAAGCTAAATCATTACCTTGGGCTGCAGTATTCGATTACTATTGTATGAAAAAAGATGTGCTGGCCGGGGAATCTTATATTGCAGAAATTCAGCAGTATGAAAAGGAAGTTACAGGAAAGCGTTAAACACAGTGATGAGTTATAGGTTATGAGTTACAATGAAGAATGATGCGTTTTTCAACTTATCATTGCTTCTCCCATCCTGTAACTCATAACTCATAATTCATAACTCATAACTAATTAACTAATCAAGCAAAACTATGAATGCATTATTGGGGATTATTTTTCACACCCTTGGCGGAGGTGCCTCGGGAAGTTGGTACATGCCATACAATTGGGTACAGAAATGGCGCTGGGAGGTCTATTGGATTACCGGTGGAATCTTCTCATGGTTTCTTATGCCATTGCTTGCTGTCCTATTGACCATTCCCGGCTGGCAGGGGATTTTACAAGCCACTCCTGGAAGTATCATTCGCAATACCTATATTATGGGTTTGCTTTGGGGAGTTGGAGGTTTGACTTACGGTCTGGCCATACGCTACCTGGGTATGTCGTTGGGTAATTCTGTTTTGCTGGGTATTACCTCTATTGTTGGTTCACTGGGATTGCCAATTTTGCGGAATGTTCCTGGAATGGCTGAAATAATTCCTGACGGACTATCTTTCACCGATTTGTTTGGTACGACAGGCGGAAGAATCGTCCTGCTCGGTATACTAATCCTGCTGGTCGGTATCATCCTCAGCGGACGGGCCGGCATTCGGAAGGATCATGACCTGGGCAAGAATAAAGAGGGAGTCAACAGCGAATTCAAGCTGTCCAAAGGATTAATGATCGCTGTAGTTTCGGGCGTACTAAGTGCATTTTTCAGTTTTGGAATTGATGCAGGGAAAGAGATGTCTACCATTGCCAGATCCTTGGCCGTGGAACAGGGCTATCCTTTTGTAACCGAGGCGGGAGGCAGCTTCAAATACCTTTTCGAAAACAACATCATATTTTTTGTGATTCTCTGGGGAGGCTTGACCACCAACCTGATCTGGACCACAGCATTGATTTTCAAAAACAAAACAGGGGGTGATTTCGTCGACAAGAAAACCCCGCTGCTGAGCAACTACCTTTTCTGCGCGCTGGCGGGTACCACCTGGTTCCTGCAATTCTTCTTCTACGGTATGGGAGAGACCAAAATTGGCAATGGCGCCAGTTCGTGGACACTTCACATGGCCACCATCATCCTGACCGCCAACCTGTGGGGGTTCTACCGCAAGGAATGGAAAGGTGTTTCAAAGAAAACTTACAACATGATTATTTTAGGGATTGCCGCAATTCTTTTGTCGGTCATCATTATTGGTGTCGCCAAATGGTTGTATCCTGAATTAAATGCCCTCGGATAATGCAAAGGATAGCTTTTAAAATGTACCTCAACGAAGGTCAGAAAGAGGAGTATAAAAAGAGGCATGATGCATTGTGGCCTGAATTGCACCAGCTGCTCAAAGGTGCAGGTGTGAGTGAATACTCGATTTTTCTCGATGAAGAGACCAATATCCTGTTTGCCTTTCAGAAGGTGAGCGGAGATGGTGGTTCCCAGGATCTTGGGCAGACCGAGATCGTCCGGAAATGGTGGACCTTTATGTCCGATATCATGATGACCAATCCGGATCATTCACCGGTGACGGTAACAATGGAAGAACTATTTTACATGGAATAAGTACAAATTCAACTATCACATGATGAACAAAAAAAATCAATTGACGAGTCTCCTCGTCGCCCTGCTGGTTCTTTTGGGCTCTAACCTCCTCGCTGCAACAAAGACAGAGGTGAGGGAGCTCGTAAGCGAATACCGAACCAATCCCCTGGGTATCGATGTACAGAAACCACGATTGAGTTGGAAAATTGTTTCCAATGCTGAGAATCTGGTGCAGTCGGCTTACGAAATAAAGGTAACCGACCAATCCCCCAATGGCAAATTGCTTTGGACTTCAGGAAAAGTCAGCTCAGACCAGTCGGTAAATGTCATTTACGAAGGTCCGGCCCTCAAATCCATGCAGCGCGCCTACTGGCAGGTGCGTATTTGGGACAACAAGGGCAAGGCGACCTCGTGGAGTGCCCCAGCCTGGTGGGAGATGGGACTATTGGATGCCGCATCCTGGAAAGCATCCTGGATTACCATGGCGGGTGAGAGTGAGCTAAAAGGCTCAAAACCAAGTCAATATTTCCGGAAGGATTTTTCTGCCAAAAAAACAGTAAAATCGGCCAGGGTCTATGCTACCGCCCAGGGACTCTACCAATTGATGCTGAATGGCAAGAAAGTGAGTACCGATCTTTTTACCCCGGGCTGGACCAGTTATAAAAACCGGATTCAATATCAAACATACGATGTTACCGCAATGTTGCAGCCCCAAAATACATTGGGTGCAATTCTGGGTGATGGTTGGTTCAGGGGAAACCTTGGCTGGGCCAAAGAGGGCAGTTATTATGGTACCAAATTGGCACTGTTGCTGCAACTTCAAATCAATTACACCGATGGCACTTCAGAAACGATCGGAACAGATCAAAGCTGGAAAGCATCGGTGGGGCCTATCATTGAGTCAGATATCTACAATGGCGAGACCTATGATGCACGCAAGGAGTTGATTGGCTGGGCAAGTACCGGTTACGATGAAAGCAATTGGGGAAAGGCACTGGTCACGGATCAGTCAAAGAAAATACTCGTTGCCCCACAGGGAGATGTAGTGAAAGCCATCGAAGAGATCCAGGTGGTCAAACTGTTTACCACACCGGCAGGTGAAAAAGTATTCGATCTGGGCCAGAATATGGTAGGTTGGGTGAGACTGCGCGTAAAGGGAAACAAAGGCGACCAGGTGACACTCAAGTTTGCCGAGGTACTAACCAAGGAAGGCAATTTCTATACCGAAAACCTGCGGGGTGCCAAAGCAACTGATATTTACATTCTGAAAGGTGAGGGAGTGGAGATTTTTGAACCCCATTTTACCTTTCATGGGTTCCGTTATGTGAAAATTGAAGGATTGAATGCCGAGCCGGTCAAAGATCAGATCACAGGCATCGTGATTCATACCGATATGAAGCCCAGTGGCACTTTTACTTGCTCAGAGCCCATGATCAACCAGTTGCAGAAAAATATTCAATGGGGTCAAAAAGGTAATTTCCTGGACGTTCCGACCGATTGTCCACAGCGGGATGAAAGGCTTGGCTGGACCGGTGATGCCCAGGTTTTCGCACCAACTGCCGCCTTTAATTTTGACGTAGCGCCTTTCTATACCAAATGGATGCGCGATGTGGCTGCCGATCAGCTACCAAATGGCAAGGTACCGCATGTGATTCCGGATGTACTGAAAGGTGGTGGTGGCTCCACTGCCTGGGCCGATGCTGCCCTGATCGTTCCATGGACCAATTACCTGGTCTATGGCGACAAAAGAATCCTGGAAGTTCAGTATCCGAGTATGAAGGCATGGGTCGATTACATGAAGGAGCGGGCAGGAGAGGACCTTTTGTGGACGGGTGACACCCATTTTGGAGATTGGCTGGCTTTTGCCACCAACAGGTCAGACTATCCAGGAGCCACGACAGAAAAGGATCTGATTGCCACGGCATATTATTCCTACTCATCCGGTTTGCTGGGTAAAATCGCAGCGATTATTGGTAATGAAGCGGATGCCAAATCTTATGTCACTCTTTCCGAAAACATAAAAAAAGCATTTGTTCAAGCCTTTGTAACTCCTTCCGGACGAATGGTTTCGCACACCCAAACCGCTTATTCCCTGGCACTGGCCTTTGGGCTTCTGCCTGCCGATCTGGTTCCTAAGGCAGCAGCTTTTCTGGCCGAGGATGTAAAGAAGATGGGTCATCTTACCACGGGATTCGTCGGAACTCCTTTGCTTTGCAAAACCTTGTCGGCCCATGGGTATGAGGATCTGGCATTTATGCTGCTGAACAACAAGAAATACCCCTCGTGGCTCTACCCCGTTACCCAGGGAGCGACCACCATATGGGAGCGCTGGGATGGACAGAAACCCGATGGTACCTTTCAAAGTGTAGGGATGAACAGCTTCAACCATTATGCTTATGGCGCCATTGGAGAGTGGTTGTATCACCATGTTGCGGGGATGGATATCGATCCTGAAAATCCCGGGTACAAGCACATTATCCTGGCACCTCATCCAGGTGGTGGTTTAACCAGTGCAGACGCTACCTATTCCTCCATTTATGGTAAAATACGGTCAGCCTGGAAACTAAACGGAAAGGCATTTGTATATGAAGTGACGGTACCCGCCAATACGACAGCAACTGTGACACTGCCCTCGGCCAAAGCAGACCAGCTTTTGGTTAATGGACTGGCAATGCCGGTAACGATGAAGGAAAGCGTCAAAACTACAGAGAAGGGGGTTTCATTCAACATTGGATCAGGGAATTACACCTTTGGATATACCCTGAATTGAGGATTGGTTCATGGCAGACCGGTAGGTGCGGGGCTCCGGCAGCAGCGGCCGGTCTGCCTGTGTTAACCATTTAAATTATTAACAATGAGACAAGTTATTGCTGTTTTTGACATTGGGAAAACGAACAAAAAACTCTTGTTGTTTGATAATTGTTTCAAGGTTGTCTATCAGAATGAACAGAAATTTCCGGCAATCGTCGACGAGGAAGGTTTTGAATGTGATGACATTGATTTGATTACCAGTTGGATCGCCAATAGTCTTGAAGAATTGATTGTCAAGCCTGAATTTGATCTTGTGGCAGTAAATTTTTCTACCTACGGAGCCTCCCTGATGTTTTTGGATGAGGCAGGACAGCGAATGACACCGGTATACAACTATCTGAAGGAGGTTTCTCCGGCTATCGCAGCAAAACTATTTGCGGAGTACGGAGGTAAGGATGAGTTCTGCAGGAGAACGGCCAGTCCGGCACTGGGATTGCTGCTGAATTCAGGCATCCAGATTTTGTGGCTTCAGCAAGAGAAGCCCGAAGTGTTCAGCAGGGTAAAATCCATTCTGCATTTTCCACAATACCTTGCTTACAAATTAAATGGCAAGATTGTTTCGGAACCTACCTCCATTGGCTGTCATACTTTTATGTGGGATTTTGACCGGATGGATTACCATCCATGGGTTTCAGACAAGGGTTTCTCCCTGCCCGGGCCAATACCCAATGAAGTAGTATTTCCTGCGGAGATTTTGGGTCATCCCCTCAAAATAGGTACCGGAATCCACGATAGTTCTGCCTCACTTGCACCCTATTTGAAAGGGAGTTCAGAGAAATTTGTCTTGGTTTCGACCGGCACCTGGTGCATCAATATGAACCCCTTTAACAAAGAGCCACTTACTGCCGCGCAACTGGAAAAGGATTGTTTGTGCTACCTGAGTCCAGACAAAACCCAGGTTAAATCCTCCAGGTTGTTTATGGGCCATTTCCATGAGGTATGGGCTGAAAGGCTGGCAAAATACTACCATGTGGAGGCAGACAGTTTCAAAGAGGTAAAGCGGGAGGATGCCCTGATGGCTAAAGTAGAGCTGAAATTTGTGAATCCCGTCTATTTCCAAAAGGGGAAGGAGAGTTTTGAGGAGGGCTTACAGACCGTGGATCTGGCTGTTTTTGAGAATTATGCCGAAGCCTACACCAAACTGGTCATTGATTTGACAAATTTGTGTGTTGAGGCGATTCAACTGGTGATCCCCCGGAATGACGATACCCGCATTTTGTATGTTTCAGGAGGATTTGCCAGAAATAGCATCTTCATTGAATTGCTGAAAAGGCACTTCCCAGCAAAATCAGTGTTGGTCTCAGAGATTGACAACTCAAGTGCCCTGGGTGCTGCGTTGGTAATTTCAGGAGCATTTGAAGCGGTGGATCTTTTGAAACCCGATTTGGGAATAATTGAATAAGTTTAATAAGTATTTTATGAGAAAGTTGAACACCAAATTGATGCATCCCCGTGATCAGATAACGATGATCATCGACAAGATTTACCGTAGCGGAATGACCACTACCTCGGGTGGAAATATTTCGATCATCGACGAAAGCGGAGATGTGTGGGTTACCCCTTCCGCCATCGACAAGGGGACCCTTCGTCCTTCTGATATCATTTGTGTACGCAAAGACGGAACCATCGAAGGGAGGCACAAACCCTCTTCAGAGTATCCATTTCACATTGCCATTTACAAGTGCCGGCCTGACATTAAAGCTGTTATTCATGCCCACCCACCGGCACTGGTCTCCTTCAGTATCGTCCGGCAGATTCCGAACACCAATGTTATACCCCAAGCGAAGCATGTTTGCGGGCCCATTGGTTATGCTCCATATGAAATACCGGGCAGCGATTTGCTGGGGGAGGTAATTGCCAAAGAGTTTGACAAGGGATTTAATGCAGTGATCATGGAAAACCATGGTACCGTTGTTGGAGGTTCCAACCTGAGCGACGCCTTTCAACGTTTTGAGACCCTGGAGTTTTGTGCCCGCACGATCATCTTTGGAAATACCATTGGAAAGCCAAACTACTTGGAAGACGATCAGATAGCAGAGTTTGAAAACCAAATTCCGGGCTTGCTGCCTGAAATGGAGGAGGTAGTTTATAGCTCTGACGAAAGGGAGATCCGCGAATTGATCAAAAGGATCGTCCACAGGGCATGCGACCAGGGATTGATGATCAGCTCCTATGGGACGGTATCTGTCAGGTGGAAGGAGAATGATTTTCTGATTACCCCTACCAATGTGGCGCGCTGGGATATTCAAAACAAGGATATTGTGCAGATCAAGGGAGGGAAGCGTGAACCGGGCAAATTACCCAGCCGCGCCACCTGGCTACACCAGGAGATCTACCGGCTCAATCCGAAGATCAACTCCATCATTCTGACACAGACTCCCTACCTGATGGGATACAGTGTGACGGGCAAAAAAATCGATGTAAGGACCATTCCCGAAAGCTGGATTTTCCTGCAGGATATTCCCAATGTGCCGTTTGGATCCCATTTTGCAGGGTCAACAGTAATCCTCAATTTGTTGGCGGAGAATACCCCGGCCATCATCATCAACAACGATTCGGTGCTGGTAACCGGCGACAAACTCCTGGGAACCTTCGACCGGCTGGAGGTGGCCGAATTCAGTGCCAAATCCCTGACCCTGGGCGCTTCCCTGGGAAAACTAATGCCCATCAACGATAACCAGGTGGAGGATCTGCGAAAGAAGTTTTTGAGCAAATAGCCGTTTTAAGTAAATAGAACAAAATAGTGTCGTGCGCTCATGTTTCTGTAAATCCCCCTTTTGTGTCACGCAAAGCGCGCAGGGATCGCAAAGTAAAAATGCGACATTATTGAATGTCCATTAATTAAGGAGCCCGATCCACCTGATGAATAATGTTCAATTTTAAGTGCTTTACTTATTCTTTGTGTTCTTGGCGTGCTTTGCGCGAAAACTACCTGGTAATGCTCAAAAGAACGATTGAAAAACAATGATATTGTATCGTTCTCCATACTTATTATCTGAATTGCGGGTCTTTTTTTGGGATGTTTTTGGATAAAAATGGTCAATTTTTAAAACTAAGTTCATCGGTTTTCTGCCAAATTGCAGAAGCTAATTGAATTGAGTTTACTTACCATTCCCGACCATTGATTTATGGAAAACTTGAGTCCCCGTTTTCTTGCAGGCTTCTGTTTGCTCCTGCAAACGATGCTGCTGCTATGTGGTTCAATGGTCTTCGGCCAAAAGCAATTTGTGACTGGCAGCTGGGGCGATCAGGGTGACGGAACCTACAAAAATCCCATCCTGAATGCAGACTATCCCGATGTGGATGTGGAACAGCTGGGCGACACCTATTACATGATCTCCTCCAAACAACACCTATCGCCAGGCATGGTTATCCTGGAGTCGAAGGACATGGTCAACTGGTCAATCATAGGCCACGTATGGGAGAGCCTCTCCTGGGCTCCGGAATACAACTGGGACAGGATGAACGGTTATGCTTTTGGCGTGTGGGCTGGAGATCTGGTTTACCACGACGGAACCTGGTTCTGTTACCAGATTGATAACAAGCACGGATTGTATGTAAGCAGTGCCCCCAATATCCGCGGACCCTGGTCTGCCCCGCAGCAGATGCTTCCTCCAGAAAAGGTAATCGATGATCCCGCGGTATTTTGGGACGATCACACCCATGAAGCATACCTTATTTGCAATACAGGCAACAAACAGAAGTCTCCTGAGAACAAGGTTCCCGGTGGGGAAAACCGGATTTACAGGATGAGTTGGGACGGGAAAGAGTTGCTCGACCAGGGGATTGCGGTCTACACAGGGATCGGCACGGAAGCTGCAAAAATTTACAAAATCAAGGGCATCTGGTATATTTTCTTCGGAGAATGGTACATTACCGATACTAACACAAAACCAGGTGTGCCCAATCCCAACAACGACCGCAAACAAATTGTGTTGAGATCCTCCAAAAGTATTTATGGACCCTATGAGAAGAAGATCGTCCTGGAAAAGGGAAATGGCTTCGACCGCAGCTGCAGTCAGGGTGGTTTGATGAAGGCACCCGATGGATCCTGGTGGTACACCCACCAGTTGATCCAAAACATAGAATCTCCTTTCCAGGGAAGGCCCCAATGCCTGGAACCGGTAACCTGGATGGATGGATGGCCAATGATCGGCGAAGATGTTGACAAAGATGGCATCGGGGAGCCTGTAAAACAGTACAAAAAACCGATAGTGGGTTTTCCGGTTACGGCACCCCAGACCGACGATGATTTCTCTCAGGCAAAACTTGCGGCGCAATGGGAATGGAACCACAATCCGCGAAACAGCCACTGGTCGCTGACCGAACGGCCGGGCTGGCTAAGGTTTAAGGCATCCATGCCGGTCAACCGCGAAAAGAGAGCCGGACCCGACAACAACCAATGGACCAACCAGGATGGAGTGGGTACTGCCTTCTGGCGTGCCTGCAATACCGTCAGCCAGCGGATCATGGGTACAACCACCGGAACGGCTACCGCGAAGTTGGATCTTTCCAACCTGGCACCCGGACAAAGAGCCGGATTTGTACGTTACGGGGGAGTCTATCATCTGTTGGGAGTTAAGACCGATGATGCCGGAAAATCAACACTTTTTTTCATGGACAAAGATGGAAATGAGGCTGAAGGACCTGCAATTGCGGGAAGTCAGCTCTTTATACGGACCACAAACAATGGAAACCAGGCTTGGTTTGAATATAGTTTCACCAACAAAGATTATCAGCGGTTTGGTCCCGAATTCACCCTTCAGTTTGGAAAATGGACCGGCGACCGGTTGGGGTTTTTTTGTTGGAATGAAAAGGAGGAAAAAGGATGGATGGATGTGGATTGGTTCAGATATGATTACGATGGACCCAAAGGCAGGATCACTCGAAAATAATTAGACTATTGCAAATGAGACGATTAAGAAAAGTATTTCTGTTTAGTTCCTTGATGATGCTCGCAGCATTGATGATGTTGACAATGGCATCAAAGGCTCAGTCACAAAGCACTGAGCTGGTGCTGGACCCAACCAGTACCAACCAACTCAAAGCTGAACGCCAGCAAGAAGGTATTTGGCAATTGGAAACTACCGGGAAGGATCCCTGGATTCAGACATTGCCACTGAAACAAGCCATCAGTGCGGATGCAAAGATTCTTTCGTTCGAATATTTTTGTCCGAAGGGGCTGGATCACCTGCAGATCTATTTTGGTCCTGGTATAAGTCAGGAAAACTCCAAACTGGTTCGCCGGATCGGCCTGTCAGAAGGTTGGGTTGGCTATACCATCGACCTGGGCAAGGAGATGAAAAGCTGGGGCAAGGCCGGTGATTTTCTGAGGCTCGACTTTGGCAACCGTCCGGAGGTTAACATCCAGATCCGGAAATTGGTGCTCCGTCCGATGACGGAGAGAGAAAAAGATTTGGCCGCCAACCGGGAAGCCAAGGTCAAAAAGGAAGCCGAAATGGAAGCCAGGTTGAAAGTGTATCTTGCCAAAAGCTACACTTCAGTCCTCACAGAAGTTGAGGTGGAGGAGTCCAAAATCTCGGTAGAGGGGAAAACGGCTTCATCCGGTCAGGTGTATCTTTGTGAGATTGCCCCTTACCAGGATGTTACGGAAGAAATCGGTTTCGAAACTGCTATATTGTTGAAGCATAGAAAGTTTGAACAGGAGATGGAGCGGTTTGTCGAAAGGAATGGGATCCGATATGACCGGTTGCTTTCCAAATGGGTTCTGGCCGAGAAAAATGGTAAAGGGTATCAGCTGATCTCCCATGCCCGTTTCCCCGATCAAATCAAGGCAAAATACAGCTACCCCAAAGAGGTTGCCAAGGGACGCAAAGGAATTGGCGGCTTCAGTGTGAACCGCGGTCACCTGGAGGATTTGGATGAACTGAGTGCCACCAGCGCTACCGTAAACATCTGGTTTTCGAAGTTCATGTTTACCAAACCGGCTTCAGACAGAATTGAGCACATTTACAACGGAAAATCCTGGTATTTCAAGTCCAAAGAGGTGGCGATGTTTGATTCTACCTTCCGCACCACCGCACGGAAAGGGATCGTGACCGCCGCGATCCTGCTGGTCGACAAGGCCGAATCGTGCCCGGACCCGGAGATCGGCAGGATGTTGCAACATCCCGATATGGATCCTGCCGGAATCTATAGCATGCCCAACATGACCAATCCGGCAAGCGTGGAGTGCTATGCCGCTGCCCTCGATTTTCTGGCCAGCCGCTATAGCCGTGCCGATAAAAAATATGGCCGATGCAACCACTGGATTATGCACAACGAGGTGGATGCAGGCTGGGAGTGGACCAACATGGGGGAGAAGACAGCCCTGATCTTCATGGATACCTACATCAAATCGATGCGGATGTGCTATGCCATCGCCCGTTCCTACAACCCCAACAGCGAAGTCTTTGTTACGCTGACCCACTACTGGGCCTGGACCTCACATCCAAGATTTTATCCCTCCAAAGAGTTGATGGAAATTTTGATTCAGACAACCAAAGCCGAAGGAGATTTTGAGTGGGCAATGGCACACCATCCCTATCCTCAGTCGTTGATGGAGCCAAAAACCTGGCTGGACAAACAGGTCGATTTTACCTTCAATTCTCCGCTGATCACCTTCGCCAACCTCGAAGTCATCAATGCCTGGATCAAATTGCCGGAGGTACTTTACAAGGGCAAAACCAAGCGCACCTTGTGGCTTTCGGAGAATGGCACCAACTCCAGGACCTATTCAGAACAGGATCTAAAAGAACAGGCGGCAGGATTTGCCTATACCTGGAAAAAGATGAAGGTGCTGGATGGCATCGACGGTTTCCAGTGGCACAACTGGATGGACAACCGGCGAGAGGGTGGTTTGCGGATCGGACTCCGCCGCTTCCCGGATGATGAACAGGATCCGGGTGGCGCAAAGCCTGTTTGGTATGTTTTCAAGGCCGCAGATACTCCGGATGAAAATGCTGTTTTTGACCCTTACAAAGCTGTGATTGGAATCAAAGAGTGGAATGAAACGCAATATACAGGTGAGATTAAAAAATGAACCGGATCTTTTATAAAAATCATGCCATGGTTACACTTATAAAAAAACTGTTGCTGTTTGTATTGCTGATTTCACTGTTTGAAAATGCGCAATCGGCCACCATCATTCTTACCAGTGATCAGCAGTTAAAGGATCTTTTGGATCCTGATAAGAAAATAGACATTTCCACCGGCCTAAACAAACGGTTTGCCAGTTTGCGCGAGATCTGCACTGACGCCCAAAAACGCGGTGACAAAACACTGACCATTGCCTTTGATGAATTTTTCAGGCAATACAGGAACCAGACCGAAACAGTGCGGTTGCTGACACCCGATATGGATGAGTATGTCGACAAGATTAAAATTATTGGAGATTTTGCCGCGAAATACGGCATGGGAATGGGTCTTAGTTTGTTGAGTCCACTGGAATTGGGTCCGGCATTTAAAAAGCAAACCGGCAAAACCGGCAGATGGCTGCATTACAAAGTCGGACTGAGGGACGGGCAAACGGGCAAATTCAATGTACAGTTGTGGCAGCAGTTGTTTTGGACCAACAACAAGGGAAAATTTCCGATCACTTTGAAGGGAGCCAAGGCTTATGCATTCAAGGAGCAAAAATTGTCCAACAGCCCGTTTAAATATGTAAACCGGGATTAAATTGTTGAATTAAAGGATGTGAAATTTGACGAATGGGGCGTGGTATCCGTCGACAAGAGCAAAAAAACCGGCCTGGATACCGATCAATGGAATTCTACCTCTGCTGCAAATGACGATGGAAGGGCCAAAAGAGTGAGTGTCTATTCAGACGGGACCAATGAATTGAAAGGTTACGACAGGGTGATGGTCCTGCTGGAATACGACGTGCCTGAAATGGAGTATTTCAGCCCGGAGGCAGCGCCTTTTTTAAAAAATCTGCTGAAAAAATACAACGACAAAGGAATTAAAATAGAGCATTTCTATTCCGATGAAATGCACATTCAGCAGGACTGGATCTATTTCAGCCACCACGACAACGGGCAACTGGCTGTTCGTTATTACACGGAAGCCCTTGGCAATCTATACAAAAGCAAATTTGGAGTTCCGTTCGATGAGAAGGATATCCTCTATTTTGTCTATGGTCCTGACATTGACAGCAACAACGCGGATGCAACAAGAAACGTCCAGTATGTCATGGGGAAGAGTGGAGAGGATATCCAGCGGACCTTTCTTTTTCGCGACCGGTACTACAAATTGCTCAACAATCATGTGGTTGATCTCTTCAAGGATGCAAAATCCTATGCCAGTCAGTTGTTCAAGGTGGAGGATTTCGGTACCAGCGGACATTCATCCTGGGCAGAAAGCCCGACGGTCGACTTGTGGGACATTGGTGCCTTGGAGCGTCATGCCTACAAATACGAGTATACCCCAAATTTCATATGGGGAAACACGGTTCAGCAGGCAGCCGCGGCCTGTTACGACTATTTCAAATGGGGAGAATACCTGGAACCCACCCGAAACGATTTTGCCGAATTGGGTTGGAACGACCGCAATTACTATGGTGCGGCGATGGCCACCTCCCTGGGTGTTCTGAACCGGATTCCAAATGCCTATCCTGCTTTTTGGGGAATGCCCGAACAGGTCAGGGAAAGGAAGGCGGCCATCAACGATGCATTTGGTGGCAAACCCCGTTCCGAATCCATCGATTTGATAACCGGTCATGTGCACCGCGATGTGGAGGTGCTGTTTTTATATCCGATGAACCTGGTAGCAGCAGAGGAGCGCTTTGGCAGCTGGGTAACACAATACGGATATGCCAATTACATTACCTCCGAAAAGCTGCTTGAACTGGCGAAATTGAATGAGAAGGGTGAGATCTTCATCAAGGGGAAAAAATACACCACACTGGTGGCAATGTTTGAACCCGTTCCACAAAAAGGTTTGCTCGAATTGATGGATAATCTGGTAAAAAAGGGTGGTAAGGCGGTATGGTTCGGTCCGCCGCCGATCATTAACGGCAATGGGGAAAAATGCCTCGGTCAGTGGCAGGATATCTTTGGTGTAACTTATGATGGATCGAATCTCCAGGGACAGCTTGCTCCGGGTAAGAGAATTGATTTTAAAAACCAGCTGCAAAGCATTCCCGCACAATACATTCTGACCGATTTTATGTTGGATCACATCTATCCGGTAAAGGCTGCCGCCGGAACCTCAGAGTTGGCTTATTGTGCCAATGAACTTTTGGTAGGCACAGGCAAGGGCAATGCCTGGTACTTCGGTTTCCGCCCGCGCGATGACCAGTCGGCCAGTTTGGGTTACGAGACACGGACACTCTTCGAAATACTGGATAAAATCGGAGCCTATCCGGCAACAGGCATATTCAGGGGAATCAATGACAATACGGAACACCTCTCCAGGACCACGGATTATCTTGCAACACGTTTTCCCAACAATGCTACGGTTGTGGTTCGACACTACCGTACACACAAGGAGAATTGGGCAGGTGGATTTTCCCGCAATGCTGCTGAAGATGACATAGTTCTGGCAGGTAATCCCTTGCCGGCAGATACGATTGAATTGGCAGGTTTTCGGGTGAACGGTCACGAGGTGAGCTACAACGGAAGGCTTACGATGGCCTTCAGAATGAATGACCGGAAGGAATTGATCGCCTTTGAAGGAGAGAATTGCAAAGAGGTTACGATCGATGGTTGCAAATATCAGTTTGCCGATTTCCCACTGCGGAAAATTGCTTTTGCCCCATCACTCGATGAAGGCAAAAAGGAGCTGAAGGTATTGTTGCGCGGCAAGGGCATGGTATCCATTCCCCTGACTGAAAAAATGAATAGTCAAAAGCTCAGGATGGTCGACAATCAGGGCAAATCCATCCATTTTAAAATCACAAACAAATCCATCCAATTTGATGCAGATCAGCTAGCTGCCGGTAAGTGGATGACAATTCAATGGTAAAAATAATACGGGCAGTTGGGTATTCGATCAGTCAGGGCAGATGTTTCAACATGGTTAAAGTGGGCTGGTTTTTGTTTTTTTTATTTGGAGGCTTATTGCAGCCTGTTCATTCCATGGCAGAAGAGTTGCCACGGGGCTCAACGGAGAATTGCCTGTACATCCTTCCCTTGTATGAGCAAATGCGTGTTCCTGGTTCTTTGACTTACCAGGAAAAAAGTGCACAGTTCTTAAAAATGAAGCAACAGCTTGGCAACGGCAATTTGTACCACAGGCTGGGATTTTCATTTATTTACGGACCGAGCGTGGATGCAGAGGTTCGGCAGGTTTGTGCACTGGCACAAGAGAACGGGGTGCACCTCGGACTGATTTTCGCGCTGCAATCCCATACGCGGGAAGATTTTAGGGCAATTGCTGCCAGGGATCTGCGACTCTTTCAATGGCGCAGGGATGGCACAGACTGGAAGGGTTCCTTCACCAGTTCCGGAACGGTGGAGGTTCCGGAGGATCAACGGGATTACAAGATTCCTTCGCCGTCACGCTATGCCACTCCGCTTCGCGAATACAATGCTGTACAGGCAAATGCATGGGCAGAGGCTGTTAAAAAGCTGATGACTGATTACCCCGGAGTGGTGACCTGTATCAATGGGCCGATTGAAGAGGAGTTGGCCATCGGAGGAATGAACAATCCGGATAAGCTGGGCGACTACAGCCCTTTTGCCATTACAGAATTTCGTGATTGGCTGAGGCATGCCGGACTTTACGATGCATCTTCCGGGAAATATGCAGGGGAAGGAGCTTCCAGGCTTGTCATCGGAGAACTGATGGAGATGAATGGAACTTTCAGAAGCCAGTTTTACGATGATCCAACCCCGGCCGACAACAATGGTACCGGTACCAGTTTCAACCAGTATTTCGGAACCAATTTTTCTACCTGGAGCCTGCGCTACTGGGATTTGGACATCTACCCTGAGACGATCACAGATCCGAATTTTGATTGTACCCCTGAATCAGGTTCTGGTTCTTGGCCTGGCGGATTCGATGCTCCAAGGATCATGGATGTCAATGCCAAGTTTTGGAAGGCCTGGAGCTACGACATTCCGGACCAGGGCGGTAATTACCCCGCGGGGAATCCTGGCTCACCTGCCTTTGGATTTCGCCAGAATCTGACGCGAAATTTGGTCAGGGATCTTTTCGATGGTGTTTCATCTGCTGGATTTCCCAAGGGAATCATGTATGGCCACCAGATACCCGGCGAAGCCCTCGCAAATTTTACCGGGGCAGCACCCCGTAACCGGAGCTCCGCATCAACCATTTGGTCGGGCTATCTCGAAAAATCAAAAACTGTCGGCATTACCCGGTTTGGTGATATTAATCCGGCATTGATGACACAATATGCCGGTGATTGGGGAATTTTTGAGTGGCATACCCTACCCAATGCAGATCCCAATACGTCTGCTCTTTACAATACCAGTACAACTGCCCTCAACAACTATTACCAGCACAAGGTACACTATCTTTTCCCCGGCTGGTGGTCGAAGGCACTCCCCGACAACAGTTCCACCTTTCCCCTGAATGATTCAAAATTTGCCGAAGCGATCAGGGATTTTATGCAGGTTCGGGAGGAAATACCCTACCACCTTCAGGGTACTGTAACAGACTATTCCCCTCCGCGCATCAACGGGATCAGCGCTTTAGTCAGTGAGGAGATGTTGCTGTCCGTCAAGTGGAATGATCGGATTTGGCCGGATTTGGTCCAGAAATGGGGAGATTGGAAAGCCTTTGCCAATTTTGAGATCCAGCTGAGTGCAGACGGGATAAACTGGTCTGCCGCTGAGAAAATTTCCCTGGCAAGTTTCACGAAGAGTCTGACAACAGCTGCCAGCAAGGTAAGGGTGCGCGCCGTCTCCAAAAAAGGGCTGGCAGGGGAGTGGAGTACGGTTTTTGATGCAGGATCACAACCGGATGGAGCTCCATTGCTGGTTACACCCGAATTTGACACGATGTTCGCCGATCCTGAGATGAATAACAATATTAAACTCACCGTTGGTGATCCATCACGCCTGCTGGATCCCTCCACACTGAAGGTCTCCATATCGGGTGAGGGGAGAATTTTTAATACAGTACCTGAAAACGCGAACAAAATTGAAAAGTTCTGGGGCATGAATTCCATGACGGATCTGACAGGAATATTCAGGCTGGACAATGCCCAAAGCAGTGGGGGTGTATTCAGTGCTGCCGTATCTCCCCTGACGCCCATTGATCCCTATTTCTCCCTGTCGGGAAGCAGTCTGAACGGGACCCAACTCCCCCATGTAGCTTTCAGGCTCTATGCTGATTTACCATCCACCGGCCAGCTTTTCTGGTTCATAAGCGGTGGAAACAAGTCTGTCACATTTCCAATCCAAAAGGGATGGAACACATATACTTTCAGCAATTTGCCGGATTGGATTTCCCAAAGTGCCATTCAATCAGTTCGACTGGATCCGGGCACTACTGCTTCCATTAAAATTAGGGTCGATTGGTTTGCGATCAGTTCGCAGCCAATATCCAACAACCTGGAGGCAGACCTTTTGGTGAAGGGCAACGAGGCGATGCTGGTGACCAGTCCGACTTCAAATCCCGGAGATTATATGGTGCGGGTTACCTTGAACAAGCTCAGTGCCTCCGCCACCATAAAGACCACTTCAACCAACCAAAAACCGCTCGTAGCCATCCTTACTCCGGTAAAAGACACCGTGGTTGCTGTTGGTTCAGAAATCCGATTGTTTGCCGAAGCCAGGGATGCCGATGGGAAAATAAATTACATCAATTATTTGTCAAACAATGAATTGATACAAAAAATTTCGGTTCCACCCTACCTTTGTGATTTTGTACCCAAGGCGGAAGGAAACTTCCAAATTTTGGCGGAAGCCTTTGACAATAGCGGTGAGAGTAACCGAAGTATGGTGAAAAATCTCCGGGCTGTCGAACCAAAACCCTATTCCGGATCTGTTCCGATTGTCCCGGGTATCATTGAGGCGGAAGATTACGATGTTGGGGGTGATAATATCTCCTTCCATGATTCGGATTTGTCCAACAAGGGAGGTGCTTACCGGTCAGATCCGGTAGATTTGCTGAAGAAGGCGGACAATATGCATGGATATTTTGTCGGTTGGGCTGTTTCCGGCGAGTGGTTAAGTTATACCATTGAGGTGAAAAAGTCGGCAAAAATGAATGTCAATCTTCTCATCTCAAGCAAGTCAGGAGGTGGAGAAATCCACCTGGGTTTCAACAACAAAATGTTCACCAATCACCAGGTAGTTGAAAATACAGGAGGCGATCAGTTTTTTAAAACTTTATCTTTCAAGGATATCTACCTGCATGCGGGAGTTCAGAAGTTCAGCCTGTTTATCGACAAGGGTGAGGTGAATGTGGATTACATCGAATTCAGCGAAGGTATTGCTACCGGAAACCAAGCATTGAAAGTTTGGGAGGGGAATTTGCTTTATCCTAATCCAGCACACGACGAAGTGACGATCCGGGTACCCTCGGATGAACGAATGTCTGTGAAAATTTATGCTTTAAATGGCCAGCTTGTTAAGATATGCCAATTTTCAGCGGGGAATAACAAAGTGATGTCTGTAGGTGATTTGTCAAAGGGTGTCTATCTGGTCTGGGTGAAATATTCGAAGGGGATTTTTAAGGAAAAGCTGATCAGGTATTAACTGACAGACCGGTTGAAAAGCCGCTGTTATTTCAATCTGTTTTTGGTACAATTTTAAAAGTCATTGGTTCATTATTGAAAGTATCTTGAATTGATTTCGGCTAAATTGCAAACCTAAAACCATTCCATGCCAAACTTTAATTTTAGACTTAGACGCTGCCAAACTGTGCTGTTCCTGCTTGGAATACTGTCTGTTTTTTGTGTTTACGGTGCCATGGGACAAAGTAAACCGGCGCTGCAACAACCATCCAATTTGCGTAACCTGCACGCCGATAGCTGGGTAGCGACAGATGCACTTGGCCGAAAACTTCCGACTTTTGAGGATTGCGGTCCGGTTAAAAAGGATCGATACGTGGGGATGTTCTATTTTATGACCCATACCAGTCCGGGGGGAAAGGGACCATTCGATGTTACAAAAATCATGAAGGCCAATCCCGAAAACCCGCAATGGGGGGAGGGGGGCCATTTCTGGGGCGAACCCGAAACCGGATACTACCTCTCCTACGAAAAATGGATGATCCGGAGGCATGCCCAACTGTTGGCAGATGCCGGAGTGGATGTGATCATCTTCGATGTAACCAACGACCGAACCTATCCGGATGTCTACATCCCGGTATGTGAAGTCTTCACCGAGATGCGGAAATCGGGTGAAAAGACTCCCCAGATCTCCTTCCTGGGAAGTGAGAAATCTGTCCATATGCTTTGGGATGAATTCTATACGAAAAGCCTCTACAAGGATCTCTGGTTTCAGTGGAAAGGCAGGCCACTGTTGCTCTTTGGCCAGCATGAGATCCCGTCCAGGAAAAAGAACAACGATGTTGTTTTTCCGGAGGCCATCCGGATTTTCTTCTCCATCCGGCAGAGCTGGGCCTGGACTTCCTTGCCCTGGTACCAGAGTTGCCCGTACGGCAAAGACAAGTGGCCGTGGGTCGATCATTACCCGCAAGCCGTCAATTGGCACGAATCTCCTGACAAGGCCGAGATGGTACCAGTAGCTGTAGCACAACATCCGCTCTCCAATATTGGCAGAAGCTTCCACCATTACGAACAACCCCCGGCGGATAAATATGACCTTACACCCTTCACAGATCAGGGACTCTGTTTTGAAGAACAATGGAGTCGGGCGCTGGAAGTTGATCCTGAATTCGTTTTTGTTACGGGTTGGAATGAATGGAGTGCCGGGGCCCAAATCATGGGTGCCGATGTCAACAAAGCCTTGCTGAAATGGGATTTTTACCCGGGTGCTCATCTGGGCAAAGCCGGAAAGGTTTTGCAACCCGGCGACCACTATTTCATCGACCAGTACAACCAGGAGTTCAGCCGCGATATCGAACCCATGACAGGTGGTCACACCGACAACTATTATTACCAGCTGGTGGCCAATGTCCGCAAGTACAAAGGGATGGAAAAACCGTTGCCGACGCCGCCACCCCAGGCCATCAACCTTCACGGTAGTTTCAAACAATGGGACAAGATTGAAAATGCCTGTTACGACCACATCGGAGATACCGAACACCGCAACGCTCCAGGCCAGGGCAAGGCGGGTCCCTATGTCAATACGACCGGCAGAAATGATCTGGTCCAAATGAAAGTATCCTACGATGCCGCAACTGTATGGTTTTACGCGGAGACAGCCAAACCGTTGACCTCCTCCAAAGATCCAAACTGGATGTTGCTTTTCATCGATACCGATCAAAACAAGGCTACAGGTTGGGAGGGTTACGACCTCGTCATCAACAGTGAAGTGATCAACCAAAAAACAACTACCGTGAAATGGCTAAACAAGGATGGTTCAACGGGCAAATCCATCCATATTCCTTATCAGGTAAATGGGAATAAGTTGATGGTCAGTGTAAATCGCCTGGATGTTGGTCTAGCCGGGAAGCTGGCTTTCGATTATCATTGGGCCGACAACATACAGAAGATCGGTGACATCACTGAATTTTTCATCAACGGTGACAATGCCCCGGAGCGGCGGGCCAATTTCAGGTTTCAGCAGTGAAACTGCAATTTAGCGACAAAAATTGCCACCAAGGCACCAAGGCACGAAGGTGTCATCAAGTTATCGGTGTCGATATTTTAACCTTTGTGAATCCTTCGTGTCTTGGTGCCTTGGTGGCAATAAGTGTTTTATTGTATTGCTAATTTTTAATAGAGGATTCCAATGAAGTACAAAGCAGCGATGGTGACCGTTATTGCCTTCGTTTTGCTCTCTTTAGCCCGTCCGGACAAAGAGTTCAAAATCTTTCAGTTTCCCCAAAACTGGATTCCAGGGATGGATGGGGATTTTTCGGATTGGGAAATGGTGCCAGATTCATACAGAATCGGGATTGAATGGTAGAAAAACTTAAATTTTGGCGAAGGGTATAAGTAGCTTATGTGAGGCTAAAACAGAAACCTAAATGGATGAACTGCTATAAAAACTGAGCCATGGTGCAGATTTGTAAAGGAGAATAAATTATTTACAAAAGAAAAATGAAAGACAATCGGCTTAGAGTGAAGATACTGATAATTGCATTGACCTTTTTTTCAATTTGTCAGCTTCAGGCGCAGATTCAGATCAGTGACCTCACCTGCGAATACCTCAAAGACCCCATTGGAATAGGTGTCATAAAACCGAGACTTTTTTGGAAGCTGGATTCTCCAGCCCCTGATCAAATACAAACCGCTTACCAAATACTCGTGGCTTCTGCTCCTTCATTGCTGAGTGAGAACAAGGCCGATTGCTGGAATTCAGGTAAAATAAACTCGGATCAAAGTATTCAGCTTGAATACAATGGGAAAACCTTAAAATCACGGGATGCCTGCTGGTGGAAGGTAAGGGTTTGGGATAAGGACGGGAAGCGCTCCGAATGGTCGCAACCGGCATATTTTGAAATTGGATTGCTTTCACCTGAAGAATGGAAAGCGGATTGGATCAAAACAGCTATTAAATCCGATGACTATAGTTATC
>CAZVTL010000012.1:0-30701 GCA_964630075.1 uncultured Tangfeifania sp. | reverse complement strand
TGCCTGGGTTACTGCGTTGGCTGGATTTAATGTTCTGCGTGAGAAGGAGGTGCAACCTGGTTCACTGATGTTTAAAATTGGTGGATATGACTTGGATTCGTTGGATTTAAAAATGATTAGGGAGCGTTACAATGAAGCCGTGAACAAAGGCAGGCTGGTCAAAGAAGAGTTCAGGAACAACATTGAAGGCTTATTAAGATCGGCCGGTGACAATATTTCGCATGTAGCCGGTGCCGATTCCACCACTTCCGAATCGGGAACGATCACCAACATAAATGGAAGGACCTCTTTGCTAAATACTTTGCGCTTCCTGAGGGAACTGCCAGGCTGTGAAAAGACCAGACTTATATCCATGCAACCCGAAACCGGTGTAAGAGAAACTTACCGGATTGACGGAGAGTATCAAATTTCTTATGACGATTATGTCTCGGGGAAGGTATTTGATGATGCTGTCTCCTATTCGTTTTATCCGATTGATGTGCACGACAGGAATGGGGTGGTACCGAAACATTTGTCAGAAGGAATTGTGCCGACAATACCACTGAGGGCATTGATTCCAAAGAAAAGTCAGAATTTTTTGGTAGCAGGCCGTTGTATTGGTAGTGACCGTCTGGCGAACTCGGCACTCAGGGTACAGGCATCGTGCATGGGAATGGGACAAGCAGCAGGAGCAGCAGCTGCATTGGCTTGCAATTCAAAAACAACACCCCTGAACGTCCCAATTAGTCAGATTAAATCATTGATTGCAGATCATGGGGGCATCGTTCCATAGACTTTTTCGTTGGATATTTATTCTTATAGCAGTATCTGGTCTTGGGTTCCAGCTGCTGTTTTCACACTACAGCTGCAATAAAATACTTCTTGTATAGCTGCATTAGAATGGCCTTGAATTTGATTTATTGTTTTAAAATTTTGTGGATTAGGTAATTTATTCAGGATAAATATGAAACAAGTAGTGTTGGTAATATTTTCAATTTTTGTTGCTTGCAACAATGGGAAGATTAGCAAAAACAAAACAAGTGACATCACTGTTGCAGCCTATTATTTTCCCAACTATCATACAGACGATCCAAGGAATAACAAAAAAAAGGGGGTTGGATGGTCGGAATGGGAATTGGTAAAGGATGCCAAGCCCCGCTTTCCGGGGCATTTTCAACCCAATGTCCCTTTGTGGGGCTATGTTGATGAAAAAGATCCAAAAGTGATGGAAATGAAAATTGATGCTGCTGCAAAAAATGGGATCGACTGCTTTATTTTCGACTGGTACATGTATGAGGATGGTCCTTTTCTCAACCGCTGCATGGATGAAGGCTTCCTGAAAGCGAAAAACTGCGGGCAAATTAATTTCGGGCTGATGTGGGCCAACCACGATTGGGTAGACATTCACCCTTATACACGTGGGGCAGAACAAATATTGCTTTACCCAGGCAAGGTTTCTCCCCAACGATTTGACGAGATTTGCGATTTTGTGATCAAAGAATACTTCACCAAGCCAAACTATTGGAAAATAGATGGGAAGGCCTACTTTTCGGTGTATGATGTAAAGAAATTTGTGGAAGGATTTGGCAGTATGGAAGCCACAAAAGCCGCGATGGACCGGATGCGCGAAAAGGCCATTGCTGCCGGGCTTAAAGGAGTTCACTGGAACCTGGTTGCATGGGGAAACCCAATACTTCCGGTTGAAAAAGCCCCCTCCAATACCCCTGAGTTGATCAAAATGCTCGGATTTGATTCAAGTACCTCTTATGTTTGGATTCATCACGTTAACTTACCCAAAACTCAAACCGATTACAATTATGTCCGTGATGCTTATTTTGCACACTGGGACAAAGCAAAATCAGAATATGGAGTTCCATACTTTCCTAATGTAACCATGGGCTGGGATCCAACTCCACGTTGTGACCTGAAATCTGAATGGGCCAATGTGGGTTACCCGTTTATGAATACAATAAGTAACAATACACCGGAAAATTTTAAAAAAGCCTTACAGCTGACCAAAGAAAAACTTCTAGCCGATCCAAAAGGTCCCCGAATCCTCAACATTAATTGCTGGAACGAATGGACAGAAGGAAGCTATCTTGAACCAGACAAAGCAAATGATTTTGCCTATCTTCATGCCATCAGGGAAATATTTGGTAAATAATTTTGATGATTTTAAGAAGCTGTTTAAAATTCTTACACAGAGAATTTTAACTCCAAAATGAAATTTAAAATAGCTTTAATAATTGACGCTTGCAGCAATATTACTAGAGGAAAGAATGAGTTTCACAGAGAGAAAATCGCTTGCGATTTTCCAACTCTGTGTAACTCCGGGGTTTCTCTCATGAATATACCTAATTGCAGAAATTACTATAAACCTTCTATTTTCGATTAATAGACATTTATTCTCTGTGTTATAAATTTAAACAGACGCTAAGAATAAGTATCAATCAATGATTACTTATGGACGTTGTGTAACGAAGGATTCAGAAAAATGGGAGCAAAGACCCACTATTATTTTTATTCTCACGGATGACCACCACTGGATTATATCCCTTCAGAATTGATTGACAAGTCATTTTAGAAAATTAGTTCTCCCAATTGGGTAAAGGATGAAGGTTGTTTCTTCGGGACATTTTCAAAAGTTATCGGGATGTTATCAAAAGTAATTGCACTGCCATTCCGCTAAATTGCATCACAAAATTAAACCATAGCAGAACATGACAACCAAGCAACTCCTGAAACAAATAGGATCGTGTGCATTGCTTTTGGCAACCGCGCAAGTGAATGCCGAAGCCGCCGCTCCGAAAAAAATGAACATCGTTTTCATCCTGGCTGACGACCTGGGATGGACCGATTGCAATTTGAATGTAAAATCCCGGTTGTACCAGACCCCCAACCTCGACCGGCTGGCAAAGCGGGGAGTAACCTTCAGCAATGCCTATTCAGCCAGTCCGCTCTGCTCGCCAACGCGGTCGAGTATTTTGACTGGACAGACTCCTGCCCGCACCGGAATAACTGCACCGGTCTGTCACCAGCCTGAAGTAGAGATGAAACCTTCGGTTGCCAAAAAGGCCGCTGCAGGCGAAAAGTCCATTCAGTGCCAGTCGGCCACACGCTTGAGTACTGAACTTCCGACACTGGGAAAACTGATCAAAGCACAGGGGTATGCTACTGCACATTTCGGCAAGTGGCACCTTGGCAGTGAACCCTATTCTCCATTGCAACAGGGGTTTGATGTGGATATGCCACATTGGCCGGGTCCCGGACCGGCTGGAAGTTTTGTGGCACCCTGGAGATTTCCTGATTTCAAGGAACTCGCTCCGAAAGAACACATCGAAGACAGAATGGCATTTGAAGCTACCAAATGGTTGCGATCGCTTGACAAAGACCAACCTTTTTATATGAATTACTGGATGTTTTCCGTGCATGCTCCTTTCAATGCCAAGGAAGAACTGGTGGAATACTACCGTGGAAAGATCGATACCACCCAGGCTCAGCGGTCATCTACCTACGCTGCCATGGTTCATTCGATGGACGACGCAATAGGAAAATTGCTAGACGAAATCGACCGGTTGGGAGTAGCCGACAATACAGCCATCATCTTTATCTCCGACAATGGCGGAAACATGTACAACTACCTTCCCGAAACCACCAAAGATGGGAAGAAGTATACTTCAACAGCAACCAGCAACGCTCCGCTCAGGGGTGGTAAGGCCACCATGTTCGAAGGGGGAATTCATGTGCCATGTGTGGTAGTCTGGCCGGGAATCACCAAAGCCGGAACGAAGAGTGATGCCCGGGTACAGACCACAGACTTCTATCCCACCATCCTGAATCAGCTTGGGATAGCGCTTCCGGCAAACCACGCAGTGGACGGGGCAGACATGGCGGCCTCCCTTGCCGGCAAGAAATACAACCGGAAACCAATGTTCACCTATTTTCCACATGCCCCAAAGGTGCCGGATTGGTTGCCCGCGGCAGTGGCGGTACACGATGGAGACTGGAAACTGATCCGGCTCTTTTTCCAGGGTGAAAAGGGTGCCCACAGTTACATGCTCTACAACCTGAAGGATGATCTGAGCGAAACGAACAACCTGGCAACCAGGTTTCCAGACAGGGTGAAACAGATGGACCAGCTGATCGAAGAATACCTCAAGAGCGCCCAGGCTGTCCTTCCAATCCCCAATCCTGCCTTCGATCCGTCCAAATATCATCCGGAACTTATTGGTGTTCAGGTAGGCAATGGTAAATAGTATAAGTCCCGCAGGGACGGCATATCACTAGCCCCGGCTTTCAAGCCGTGGTATTGGTAGGCAACAGAAAATATTCCAAGTCCCGTAGGGACGACATACTGGTTGCCCCGGCTTTTAATCCGATCTGAATTCAGGCAGGAGACAGATAATGCCCAAGTCCCATAGGGACGGCATATCGGTAGCCCCGGCTTTCAAGCCGGGGGTAATAGAGGGAAAGGAAAATATTCCTGGTCCCGTAGGGACGACATATCGGTAGCCCCGGCTTTCAAGCCGGGGTTAAAGATGCCGTAAGATTTTTGGCGCCGGCAGATAATATTGATAGCGCAGCAAATGCGATTCCGGCGCAACCAAACAAATTCCGAAAAAAGAGTCCAACCAAACGAGATGATAAATAATCTATATGCTGAAAATTAATTTCTCACTGATCGGCTTCTTTCTCCTGCTCTTCTCCCCATTTGCCATGGGCCAAAATCCAATTCTGAAAGGCTATGCCGATGCCCACATGAAAATCTGGAATGGCAGGATGTATGTTTCCGCCGGGAAAGATAAAAGTCCTGATATCAAAGGCTTTGCAATGCCAAACTGGAGCATTTACTCCTCTTCGGATCTGGTAAACTGGAAGTTGGAATGCAACATCCTGCCGGAAGAGACATTTATCGGCAAGGGTTCGCTGAAATGCTGGGCCTCCGATATAACTACCCTAAACGGAAAATATTACTTCTACTTTTCGCATGGTGGTGCAGAAACCGGCGTGCTGGCAGCCGACCAGCCCGATGGCCCCTACCGGGATGTTATAAAGAGACCTTTGATTCCGGAGGCCTATTCCGTCAACCATGAATATGATCCAACCATCTTCGTGGAGGAGGATGGCTCGCAATACCTCATCTTTGGTAGGGACGGCTTTGATGGCAAAAACCTGATCCATTACCAGATTGCCAAATTGAACAAGGATATGGTTTCATTTGAGGTACCCCGTGATCTACTGACAGACAAGGAGTTCGGCTTCGGAGAAAAGAACAGGGCCCGCGATCACCAGTATTTCCACAAATACAATGGGACCTATTACCTCAGCTGCGCCGGTGCCTACATGACTTCAGCCAACATCTACGGACCCTTTAAAAATGAACGCCATACCGGGCAAAACGGTCACTCCAGTTTCTGCGAATACAACGGACAGTGGTACCACATGTACGAATGGACCTGTGAACCCTTTGGCAACCGCTCCTACCGCCAGGTTTCCATGACCTACCTGCATTACAAGGAGAATGGCGACATGGTGGATGATCTTAATTTCCTTCAGGCTACTGCCGTTGCCAAAGAGGGGAAGTACTTTAAAACCGGAGTCGGAAATTACGATGCTTCCTGGGAAAAGATAGAGGCAGAATGGTATTTCAAAAAGGAAGGAGCTTTGGTTAAAAGGGAATCTCCTACCGGAGGATTTGAAATCCGGAACATTCACAACAATGACTACCTGGCTTTCCCGAATATCAAAAGCCTGACAGCCAACAGCACGATCAATTTCAGGGTTTCCCCGATCCATCCAAAAGGAGGGACGATAGAAATCCACCAGGATAGCGAAACCGGCCCAATGCTGGGGAAATGCAAAATTCCGGGTTCGGAAGCTTTGTCCGGTTATAAAACTGTCAGTTGCAAGTTGAAAAATGAAGCGGGGATTGCCAATTTATATTTGGTTTTTAAAGGAAGAAATGATGAACTTTTGCGGTTAGACTGGTTTAATTGTCAGTGATTTGACAAGTAAGCTATTGGTTGGATCTTCTTGAAATTAGTTGTAATATTAGGTGATAGAATTTTCTAAAGTGAGGGTGTAAAATAAGCCAGCTAAAAAATAAAAGATATGTTAAAGAGGTTAACATGCGCATGTGGTATTGGAACCGCCCTCCTGATGGGAGTCAGCTTGTATGCCGGAGCCAAAACAATTCGCCCCAATGTCATCGTCGTATTGTCAGATGACCAGGGTTATGCCGATTTTTCGTGTCATGGCAATCCTGTTTTGAAAACACCCTTTTTAGATAAATTGTATGGGGAGAGTGTCCGGTTTGGCAATTTCCATGTGGCCCCGGTTTGCACTCCCACCAGGGGACAATTGATGTCAGGACTGGATGCCATGCACAACAAGGCCTGTATGGTTCCTTCCGGCAGAAATATCATGCGCAGGGATATCCTAACCATGCCCGAGATATTTGCAAAGAACGGCTACCAGACCGGCATTTTCGGTAAATGGCATTTGGGCGACCACTATCCTGACCGCCCAATGGACCGTGGGTTCCAAAAATGTGTCTGGTTCAAAGGCTGGGGACTTGCCTCAGAGATCGAATATGACAACGATTATTATGCGGTTCGTTACCTGGATAGCCTTAAGGTTAGCTATTCCGGCAAGTATTGTACCGACTTCTGGTTCAGTGAAGCGATAAAATGGATGGGCCAAATGGCCGATGAAAAGAAGCCATTTTTTACCTATCTGGCACTCAATGCACCTCATGGTCCGCTGGATTCACCGACTGAAGACCGCGAATTCTATTTGAAGCAGGGTGTTGACAAAAATGTGGCCTCCTTTTTTGGGATGATCCGGAACATTGATCAAAACATGGCACAACTGGACCAGTGGCTTGAAAAGAAGAATGTCAAGGAGAATACCCTGATCGTTTTTATGAATGACAATGGTGGGACAGCCGGGGTAAAGACTTACAATGCGGGCATGAAGGGCATGAAGGGGCAAAATGATGAAGGAGGACATCGTGCAGCATGCTTCGTAAGGTATCCAAATGGTAACTTTGGAAAACCACGTACGGTGGATTACCCGGCTGAAATACAGGATTTGCTTCCGACTTTTGTTGATCTTTTTGGTTTAAAGACAAAGGCAAAATTTGATGGTCAGAGCCTGAAACCCATGCTCACCCAGGAGAATAAAAAATTTGGGGACAGGATGTTTGTGGTTCAATATGGTGGACGCACAAGGCCTGAAAAGTATTATTGCTGTGTTGTCTGGAATTCGTGGCGACTCGTAGAAAACAAAGGACTGTTTGATTTAAGTACCGACCCGGGACAGAAAGTAGATCTGGCAGACAAACATCCGGAAGTTTTGGCCAGGATGAGGGCCTTCTACGAAACCTGGTGGAAGGGTGTGGAACCGGAAGTTGAAAAACTCATTCCATTGTGGGTGGGCTCAGAAAAGGAGAATCCTATCATGCTTACCTCCAACAACTGGATGGGGGTTGATGTCGACAACCGTACTGTGGTGGCCAATGCAGCAGGCACTCCAAGGGGTGGGGAGATGAAAATCGAGGTGCAGGAGGGTGGCGAATACCTGGTTGAATTGAGCCGCTGGCCTTTCCACCTGGACCGAAATTTAACCATAAGCGGTCCGGAGAAGACCTTTGCAGAAACCCCGCTTGTCACAGGGAAGGCCCTTCCAATTGCCGCTGGCTGCTTCTCTTTAAACGGTGCAGAACCTATGATAGTCAACAGCGATCCTGAAGCGACCAGAATAAGTTTCGAAGTAAAACTGGGGAAAGGTAACAATACAATTCAGTCCTGGTTCAGGGATAGCAATGGCAATGATCTGAAAGGGGCTTATTATGTAAGGTTACAGAAAATGAATCAAAGATGAAAAATACAAATTTACCCTTGTTGGCGCTCATGGTTCTTGTGCTTCCATCCGCCTACGGGCAGAAGGATAAAAGAAACAATATCCTTTTCCTCTTCTCCGACGACTGGGGACGTTATGCCAGCTGTTACAAGGGGCTTGATGGCAGGCCAACCCTGAATGATGTGGTGCAAACGCCTAATGTTGACCGTGTTGCAAAGGATGGTGTTCTTTTTCGAAATGCTTTTGTCAATGCGCCCAGTTGCACACCCTGCCGAAGTTCGCTCTTCTCCGGTCGCTATTTTTTCAACTGCAACCAGGGTGCTATCCTGAATGGTGCCGTTTGGGATGAATCCATCCCTGTTTATCCGCTGATGCTAAAAGAGGCCGGATACAGTATTGGTAAAAGTTACAAGGTCTGGAGTCCCGGAACACCGGCTGATGCACCCTTTGGTGGTCAGAAATATGCCTTCGAAAAGGCAGGTAGAGCACCGAATAACTTTTCGGAGGAGGTCACCGCTATGATAGACAAAGGAATGAGTCTTGCAGAAGCCAGGGGAATTGTGCTTGGTCAGGTAAGGGCAAATTTCGAAGAATTTCTTGCGTCACGCACCATCGGTCAACCCTGGCATTTTTACTTTGGTCCCACCACTACCCATCGCGTCTGGATCAAAGGGAGTGGTAAGAAGCTATGGGGTATTGAACCGGAGTCATTGAAAGGTAAACTGCCGAAATTTCTCCCCGATGTTCCTGAAGTGCGTGAGGATGTGGCCGACTATCTTGGCGAATGCCAGGCAGTGGATGCCTATGTTGGAGTATTACTGGAATGTTTGGAAAAAACCGGTGAAGCCCGTAAGACTGTCATTGTGCTGAGCGGCGACCACGGTATGCCCGGAGTAACCTCGGGCAAATGTAACCTTTACGATATGGGAGTCAGCATTCCGCTAATTATCAAAATGCCTGGAACAAAGGGGGGACGCTTCGTCGACGATTTTGTGCGGCTTCCGGATCTGGCACCGACTTTCATGGAAATAGGCGGTGTAAAACCACCAGATAATCTTTATGGTAAGTCACTTCTGCCATTGTTGTTGTCTGACAAAAGCGGGATCGTTGACCCGGAAAGAGATTGGGTCATCACTGGTCGTGAACGTCATGTTTCCGTTGCCCGCGAAGGCAATCTTCCTTATCCCATGCGTTCCCTGCACACGCATGACTTTGTCTACATCCGAAACTTCGAACCAGATCGCTGGCCTATGGGTTCACCGGGTGCGGTGACACAGGACCATATGCCGGAAATGAGCGAGTTGGAGAAAAACACCCGGATTGCCTTTGCCGATATGGATGCCAGCCCAACCAAAGCCTGGCTGGTTAAGCACCGCCTCGAACCGAAATGGCAGTGGTATTATGAAATTGCTTTTGGCAAACGTCCGGCTGAAGAGTTATACGATGTGAACAAAGATCCCGATATGGTGATTAATCTGGCTGGGAAAAGAGAATTCAGCGATATCAAAAATAGATTGTCCGACAGGTTGATGAAGGAGCTTACCCGCGCCCGTGACCCGCGTGTTACAGAAACCCCACCGCGTTTCGAACATCCGCCGTTCACCGATGTGTTTCCGGGAGACAGGAAATAAAAACATAAATCGACCATGAAAAAAAACATCTTACCAATTGTAGCCGGGATTTGCCTCTGCTTGCCGTTTGCTAACGAAGCCAGTGCCCAAAAACCAAATATCCTCTTTATCGTAGGTGATGACATGGGTTATGCCGATGTGGGTTTTCATCAATGCAAGGAAATTCCGACACCCAGCCTGGATGCCCTGGCCGCTTCAGGAGTACAATTTTCCAACGGTTATGTCAGCGGACCCTATTGTTCCCCGACACGTGCCGGATTGCTGACAGGTCGTTACCAGCAACGTTTCGGTCATGAGTTCAATCCTACGGGAGCCAACGGACTACCGCTCACCGAAACAACCATCGCCGATCGCCTCAAAACGGAAGGTTATGTAACGGGCCTGGTCGGCAAATGGCATCTGGGGGCACAACCCTCCATGCTTCCCCAGCAGCGTGGGTTTGACGAGTTTTTTGGATTCCTTGGTGGTTCTCACAGTTATGTAAAATTAGACGGGATACTGCGGGGTACAGAACAAGTGAATGAACTTGATTACACCACCGATGCATTTGGACGTGAGGCGGTCAGCTTCATTGATAGGCACCAGAAGCAACCATGGTTTCTTTACCTGGCATTCAATGCGGTCCATACACCAATGGATGCAACTGATGATCGTCTTGCTAAATTTCCAAATATTCAGGACAAGCAACGACGCACCTATGACGCCATGATGCTTGCCATGGATGAAAATATTGGCAAAGTACGCAAGAAGCTGGCCGACTGTGGTTTGGAAAATAATACGCTGGTGGTATTCATTAGCGACAACGGTGGTCCAACCATGAAGGGTGTTACGATTAACGGATCATCCAATCTTCCGCTTCGTGGCAGTAAACGCACTACACTCGAAGGGGGAATTCGGGTGCCATTTGTCATATCCTGGCCCGGCCAGCTTAAACCCGGAATGTTCCATTTTCCTGCCATTCAACTGGACCTTATTGCAACAGCACTTGCCGTGGCGGGAGTCAAAGTCGACAAGAAAATGCAATTGGATGGGGTCAATCTCCTCCCTTTTCTGTCAGGTGAAAAATCCGGTGCTCCACATGAAAAGCTCTATTGGCGTTTCGGAGAGCAGATGGCCATCCGTATGGGCGATTTTAAGTTGGTTCGTTACGACAGCAATTATGATACAAATACGGGCAAAGCTCAACCTGTGACTGCAGCAAAATTATACAATCTTCGGGAGGATATTGGTGAATCAAAAGACCTTGCAGCTACCATGCCGGAAAAAATGAAGGAGCTGCAAACCCAATGGGACAGATGGAATGCAACGCTGGTTAAACCACTTTGGTGAATGAGACAGGCAATAAGCATTATTCGGAACAAGGTGTGCTTAAAAAAAAGTTTCAGAACAAGTCGACTGAATAATTGAATACCAATATATTATGAATTATAACATCAAATTTGGGCAAAGTTTAGCATTGTTGGGCACCTTAACAGTATTGTCTTCTGCTCATGCACAGCAAAAACCAAACATTTTATTGATTCTCTGCGATGACTTGGGTTACAACGATTTGGGATGTTACGGCTCCAAACTGAACTGTACCCCAAATATAGACCGGTTGGCAAAGGAAGGTATCCGTTTCACCGACTGCTATGCCGCAGCCAATGTCTGTACACCCAGCCGGGTGGCCTTGATGACTGGCAGGTATCCCATTCGGTCCGGACTGGTCAACGTGCTGCACCCCTGGCAAACTACCGGGATTGATAGCAGTGAAATGACCCTGCCTGAAATGTTGAAGGCCAGCGGTTATTATACCGGAATGATCGGGAAATGGCACCTTGGACATCTCAAACAATTCCTGCCTTTGCAGCATGGATTTCAGGAGTATTTCGGGATACCCTATTCCAACGACATGAAACCTTGCATCTACCTGAGGGGCAACGAGATTGAAGTCAAAGAGGTGGACCAGACCCAACTAACAAAAACCTATACGAAGGAGGCAATCCGGTTTCTCACCGAAAACAGGAATCGCCCGTTTTTCCTATACCTGGCCCACAATATGCCCCATGTCCCGATTTTTGCATCGGAACAATTCAAGGGCAAATCAAACAATGGATTGTACGGCGATGTCATCGAGGAGCTGGACTGGAGTATGGGTGAGATCTTGAATAAACTTCGCGAATTGAAGCTGGATAGGAATACGCTGGTGGTTTTTTCGAGTGACAATGGCCCATGGTTGACGCAGGGACCCAACGGTGGCAGTGCATTACCGCTGTTTCAAGGTAAAACAACCCCATGGGAGGGAGGCCACCGTGTTCCTTTGATTGCCTGGTGGCAAGGAAAGATCAAGGCCGGGGAGTATTCAGGACTGGCTACCTTGATGGACTGGTTTCCCACCTTTGCCAACCTGGTCCAATCAAAAGAATCAGATATGCCGACTATGGATGGCCGTGATCTGACGGATGTTTTGTTGAAGAGCCAACAAAGAAAGGCTGAAGACTATTTTTTCTTCGAAGGGGCAAAAATTTCTGCTTTTCGTTCGGGTGATTATAAAATGATGTTGCCGCATGCCCTGAGGAAAGGGAACAGATTTGTGGCAGATGTGTCAGCCCATGACACCTTGCTCTTTAACCTTCGGAAAGATATTGGAGAGGCCGCTAGTCAGGCCAAGGGCAATCCTGGTAAGGTACAGGAGATGGCCATAAAGTTGGATGAATTCAAGCGGTCCATCAGTGGATTAAAAGGAAAACCGGGAGAGCCAAGACCCGCAGATTGGCCCAGATAACCAAACACCAAAAAGCATGCGTACAAAGAACCTCTTGCTCGTCACCTGTTTGCTGCTGGGAATCAATGGTTTTTCCCAGAACACTCCCCCTTTCCCAATCGCTAACTCGAATTGGATTGCCACGGATGCACTGGGGCGCCATTTGCCCGATTATGCCAAAACCGGGCCTGTCAAAAAGGACAAATGGGTTGGTTTGTTCTATTACATCTGGCATGCCGGACATGCACCTACGGATACGATTTACGACATAACGAGGATATTGAAAAAGAATCCCATTGATCCGGAATATGGCCCCAAAGGGCAATTTCATTACTGGGGAGAACCGGAGGCCGGTTACTACAGGGCCGATGACCCATGGGTGATCCGCCGGAACATTGCCATGATGGCTGCTGCAGGAGTCGATTTTATCTATTTTGACGTAACGAATGCTTTTACCTATCTGCCTGTTGTCGACACCTATTGTGAAATTTCGGTGGAAATGCGAAAAAAGGGAATTCATGCACCCTACATCTCTTTCATGACCCACTCGGCGGAAGGGAAAACAATGAATGCTTTGTACGATGAGTTCTATGCCAAACAGAAATACAAGGATTTGTGGTTTGTTTGGGAAGGGAAACCCCTGATCTTTGGAAATCCGGACGACAAGGTCTTAAGGCCGGAGGTAAAATCCTTTTTCACCCTGAGATACAGTTGGGCCTGGACCGATGCACAAAACCAGCCCAACCACTGGCAGTGGATCGACAAGTATCCGCAAGATTTTGGCTGGAGCACCAAGGGCATCGTAGACCAGGTGCCCGTTTCAGTGGCTTCTCACCCGGTTTCAAATATTGGCAACAGCTTTTCAGATGGGAAAGAACCAGCTTACAACGAATACAAATTGACCCCAGTTACAGGTCAGGGTCGCCATTTTGCAGAGCAGTGGAAGCAGGTTTTTGTCCTTCAGCCCAAAGTGGTGATGATTACACAATTCAACGAATGGATGGCGCAGCGATTTATCACCGGCGACAAGGCCAGTCCGGGTTTTCTGGGTAATCCCCCGGTGAAGGGAAGTACCTATTTTGTGGATGCCTACAATCAGGAGTACAACCGGGATATTGAACCCATGAAAGGAGGTCATACCGATAACATGTACTATCAAATGGTTAACTATATCAGGCTGTTCAAAGGGATGGAACCTCCTGCAATCTCGACAGCATCCCATAAGATCAGGGTCGACGGTTCCTTTGCAGATTGGAAGGCAGTTGAGCCACTATATTTTGATTACGAGGGAGATACCTTTCACAGGAACTCACAGGGAGCCAATAAATTCACCACCTACACGAATGCAACAGGCAGAAACGATATGGTCGAAAGCAGGGTAGCACATGATAAAAAGTTCGTCTATTTTTATGTGAAAACGGCCAAACCGCTAACTCCTTCCACAGATAAGAACTGGATGCTCTTGTACATCAATACGGATACCTCCAAGACGACAGGATGGGAAGGGTATGACCTGCTGGTGAATTCCAAAATAGTGAACCAGGCTGAAACTACCGTCAACGTCTTTAAAAATGGGAATTGGAATGAAAATCAATCCATCAAGTATGCCTGTGCTGGCAATGAGCTCGAACTGGCATTGCCTGTTTCGTGGTTTAGCAACAAAAAGGATGAGCTGTTATTTTCTTTTCACTGGGTCGACAACAGCCAGGTTCTATTGGAAATTCATGAGTTCTTTGTGCATGGGGATTCAGCGCCTGACCGCAGGTTTGACTACCTCTACCAAGCTGAACCGAAATAACAGATATGGCGAGACATGAAATTTTATATCTCGCCATATTTTTGCACGGAAGGATTGGTTTCGGCAGGACAAATAATTTTTTAATCATTTAAAATGGTATTTCCCAATCAACTCCATTAACGCCTATGCAAAGGTTAGGTCTCTTCCGTGAGACATATTCAAAAATTATCGGAATGATTTTAAAAGTATATCATCCAATTTGTTTCTAAATTTCACCATTGAAATTTTCTGCTGCATGATACATTGTTTGCCCAAAAGGTTTCCCGGTAGGGGTTTGATATTTGCCTTGCTTATGCTTACATGTAGTTGTCTGCTCTCATTGGGTCAGCGCAACAACCAGACAAAAGAGTCACGAGTCAAAAATCTCCTTTTTGTGTATGATTTTACCCTCGAAAAGAAGCCTGTCAGGGAACGCGTAAAGTTTCTGGATTCGATAGGATTCCAGGGGGTTACATTTGCCGTTAATACTACCAAAGATATAGATAGGCTGACAGATTACCAGAAGTATGTAAAATCTGAAACCGCTGGCCGGCTCAAAATCCCGGCAGTGTTCTACCACCATGATCCGGAAAACAAAAACGCCGGTGCAGTTTGGAAGCAGTTGGCCAATCAACTTTCTGGTACTACAACAGATATCTGGGTCATCGTTGGCAAAGGGAAAGCGGAGATCCAAAAGGAAAGTATCGTCGAGTTTTTCAGGCAAATTTCTGATTATGCGGATAGCCTTCGCCTGGACGTGGTAATTTATCCCCACGATAAAACTTACATCGAATCTGCTTCAGCGTCGCTTTGGTACATCCGGCAGGCCAGTCGGAAGAATCTGTCTACATCGTTTCATTTGTGCCATGAGCTAAGAGCTGGCAACGGAGCGCGCATGAACGAAGCAATTGCCGAAGTTGCCCCCTATATCAAACTGGCATCCATCAGTGGCAGCAACAGCAAAATGGATGTCAACGATACTCCCGGATACTGGGATGATGCGATCAAACCCTTGTACAAGGGAGACTACGACACGACCGGATTCCTTGAACAGCTGCTAAAGAATGGATACATGGGCCCTATTGCCCTGCACACTTTCGGACTGAAGGAACCGGTTGACGAACATTTCAGCAAATCGCTGGAAACCTGGAAGAGAATGGTTGCAGAAGTATCGGCAAGAATCAAGTCATCGGAAAAAGTAGAATCAGATGCAAAATAGCATAAACATGAACAAGGCAATTTTCATCTTCGGTCTGGCATTTACCGCCCAAACAATATGCAGCACGGACGCTGTGGCGGTGGACAAGCAGGCAAACGACAAACTTCGTCCGAACTTTTTGTTACTCCTAACTGATGACCAGTCCTACCATTTGTCGTTGGTCGGAACTCCTGCCATTCAGACGCCAAATATAGATGGATTAGCCAAACGGGGAGTATTTTTCACCAAGGCTTATGCTGCTGCGGCCTCCTGCTCTCCCTGCCGCAGTGCAATACTTACCGGAATGTATCCCCATTCCAACGGACATTGGCGCAACACCATCACCCCCCTGATGAGTGATCCCGGCAGTCAGTTTGGCAGGCAATCCACTAAGGCAGACCAGGTGGGTGTTCATGAAGATCTGCCTACTTTGATCGAATTGCTGGGTGCCAATGGTTATACGACCGGAATCACCGAGAAATTCCACCTGAGCCCTCCCTGGAAATATCCTTTTGATGATCGTTTTGCAGCCGGCAATACCCCTGCCTCTCAATACCAGGCTGCAAAAGACTTCCTCGTAAAGGCAAAAGATACCCCTTTCTTCCTGGAAGTCAATGTAGGCAATACCCACAGACCATTCAAGTCCCCCCGAAAGCAGACCAATCTGACTCCGGTATCCCCCGATTCGGTTGTCATCCCACCCAACTGGCCCGACACCCGAATTACCAGGGAAGATTATGCAGATTACCTGACTACTGTGGAACAGGCAGACGCAGTTATCGGTGAAGTTCTCAAAGCGCTGAATGAATCAGGCAAGGCCAAAAATACCATCATCATCTATACCAGCGACCAGGGATTTTGCTACCACCGGGCGAAAGCAACCACCTACGAATGGGGGGTGCATGTTCCCCTCTCTTTCTCGGGGCCGGGAATCAGGGCTGGTATTCAAACATCCTCGCTGGCCAGCCATACCGATCTGACCCCAACGGTGCTGGAATTTGCAGGGATCAGCATTCCGGCTACGGTACAGGGGAAATCATTGAAGGGATTTCTGGAAGGCAAAACCAATGAAAATGGCGAGATCTATGCATTTTCGGAACACAATGCCCACGGACCTTCCGAAGAGGAGTATTATCCTACCCGTGCAGTAACAGACGGAAGATACCGTTACATTCGGAATTTGCGCAGCCAAATAGTCCCGGCTTATCCAATCGAACGGTTTGTGACAGATGTGGCATTTGCCAACAAAAACAAGGGGCTGGCTTGGATCTGTCTGGATGCCACCCCTGGCGGGAACTGGGGAAATCGTGCCTTTGCAGACATTGTAAACAACAGGGAGAAGTTTCCTGTTCCATACGAATTACTGAGATCAACCTTCTTCAGACCCAAAGAAGAGTTGTACGATCTGGAGAAGGATCCTTTCGAAATGAACAACCTGGCAGAGAATCCTGACTGCAAATCCAAAAAACTTCATCTCAGCAGGGTACTCGACGAGTGGATGAAGCAGACCAATGATGATGGAGATCCGCTAAGTCACCCCCGCAGAACGACCAAATAGGAAAATATTGACCTCAAAATTGTAAACCATTATCCAATGAACCTCAACAAATCTCTGCTCTTCGCTTTTGGTTGTTCACTTGCTGTTCAATCGCAGGCTGAATCCAAAGGAAGTGTCCAAAAACCCAACGTGCTCTTTATCATGTCGGATCAGCACAGCGCTCATGCATTGGGCTGTTATGGGAATCAGGAGGTCAGCACTCCCAATCTGGACAAACTTGCTGCCAATGGGGTACGCTTCCAAAATGCCTTTTGCCAGACGGCCCAATGCGTTCCCTCCCGCTATTCCATCTGGACTGGCAGGTATGCACGCAGTACAGGTACCTATGGGAATGGCAATGGACAAAATCCAGCTGAAAATACCGTTGCCGATCTTTACAAAAAGGCTGGCTATGTTACTGGAACCATTGGCAAGCACCACATGATCATGAATGCTGCGAACCAGAATCATGGTTTTGATGTAGTGCTGGTTCCGAACGACCGGGCGAAACCGGTGAATCCGCTTCCCTACGACGAAGTTCATCCAGGCAGGTCGGAGGTGGGAGAGAGTCCGTTGCCCAACGATCAGCATACCTGTGGATTGATTACGCAGGAATCCATCAAATTCATCATGGCAAACAAGGAAAAACCATTTGTGTTATGGTGCTCCTATCCGGGTCCACATACCCCCATTACCCCTTCGGCTCCCTGGTCAAGACAGTACGATCCGAAAAAGCTGACCCTGCCACCAAACCATCTTTCCATCGATACTTTGATCCCTGGAAACAGAGGTCTGCTCACCAAATCAGGAAAATTTGCCAACGATTTCTCCCACAACCAGACCCTGGCCTATTATTATGGTTTGGTATCCCAGATCGACCACAACATTGGAATGATCCTGAACGAACTGGACAGACTTGGTTTGCGCGAAAATACCATTGTCGTCTATACTGCCGACCATGGGGAGATGATGTCGGAGCACAGGGCCTGGACGAAAGGAATGACCGGATACGATGCAACAGTCAGGGTGCCGATGATCATCAGTTATGGCAAACAATTCTCAGGTAACAGGAAACAGGAGGAGCTGGTCTGTTCAATTGATCTGCTGCCAACCTTGCTGGAACTTTCAGGGTTAGCGATTCCAGCCAATATTGAAGGGAAAAGTATTGTAACTTTGAAACCGGGCAGTACAGCCTGGCGGGAGTATGCATTTTCCGAGTTGGGCAGTTCCACCCAGACTTCTGTCATTACCGTCAGGGGAAAAACGGCCAAATATGTGCTTTTCCGCAAGGGCGGGAAGGTGGAGTACTAACAATTTTTTGATTTGAAAACATATCCATGGGAGACCACCAACCTGGCAAAGGAGTCCAGCTACAACAAGGAACTGGAAAAATTCCAATCCGCCCTGAATACATGGGAAAAAGCGACGGAGACGAGCGAGCCCATCAGGACAAAGGAAAAAGTTGAAGAGTAAGCACTTTGATTCAATTTAAAATTTGCCATATGAAGTCGGTATTCGTCGTCTTTATCACAGTATTGTTCTCAGTGGGTATCAGGGCAGAAGAACCAGCCAGGACATTTTGTAACCCGTTGAACATCAATTATGGATTCTCCCAACGTGGCCGTCATGCAGCCGATCCCGTGATCGTCCTTTTTAAAAATAAATATTATCTTTTTACCACCTGGGATATCAAGGGATACAGGGTGTCGGACGATCTTTTTACCTGGAAGGATATATTGTTCAGTGAGACTACCTGGCAAAAGGTGAACTGCAAGGGAACCATTACCGCGCCGGCAGTAGCTTCAGATGGGAAAAACCTCTATTTTATCAATTACAATGCAGGCAACAGAACTGAACCTGTGCAAATTTTTAAAACCGCTGAGCCAGATTCAGGAGTTTGGGAAGCTTGTGGGAGCATCAGGACGGTTTCAGATCCTTGTCTTTTTATCGAAAAGGGGCGCTTCTACGTCTACTACGGACTAGGTGCCAGCCAGCCAACGCAGTGTTTTGAACTTGATCCCGCAACCTTCACAGAGATTTCCGGAAGCAACAGGATTCTTCGTCCGGCATTAACAGGAATTGCTGATTATGAGGGTGGTTATCACCGGGGACGGAGAGAGCTTTTTGAGCAGACGGATGCAGTCGAATGGTTCGGGAAATTCAAGAATGAACCATGTCCGGAAGCAGCCTGGATGACCAAATACAACAACAAGTACTATTTGCAATACGCAACTCCGGGTACGGTGTCTCAATGGTATTGTGATATCGTCATGGAAGGAAACAGTCCGGTTGGCCCATTCAAGGAGGTAGCCTATAATCCTGTCTCACTTAAGATTGGCGGCTTTGTCGGCAGTGCCGGCCACAGTTGCGTATTCACCGATAAATTGGGAAGATGGTGGAGGATTACCACCATGTGGGTCGGGGAGAAGGATCTTTTTGAACGGCGGCTGGGTCTATTCCCGGTTACTTTTGATAAAAGCGGGAGGATGGTCACCCATACCTCTTTCGGGGATTATCCTTTGTTCAGGAAATACAATGCCGGAAATAATCAGCTTATTTCACCCGGATGGAACCTGCTTTCATCCGGCAAAAAGGGAACAGCCTCATCGACACTGGACTCCTTCCGGATCGGAAATGCCACCGATGAGAATATCCGTACCTGGTGGTCGGCTCAAACCGGTAAGCCCGGGGAGTGGTATTCGCTTGACCTGGGTAAGATCTGCAAAATCAATGCCCTTCAAGTAAATTTTGCAGAGCAGGATGCCCGGCTCGATTCAACCGGGAGAACAGATTTTCATGCATACAAAGCCTACGTTTCACTGGATGGTACAAGTTGGACCCTTCTTCTTGACAAAAGCAACAACCAGACCTGTATTCCGAATGATTACACAGAATTCACCAAGCCACTCACAGCCAGGTATCTGAAAATTGAAAATTTCCATGCTGCCCTCTCCGGGAAATTTGCCCTGCGTGATCTGCGGGTTTTTGGCGATGGGCTGGGCAAAGCTCCTGAACAGGTAAAAATTCAAAAAGTGGACCGCGACGCGACGGATCAACGCAATGTCTCCCTCTCCTGGGAGCAAAGCCCGGGCGCCGATGGATACATGGTCCGTTTCGGAGTGGACCCAGACTTTCTGAATCAATGCATCCAGGTTTCAGGAAATAAAAAAACATCCCTTGGCATACACATTTTAATCAAAAATCAACCCTATTCTTTCCGGGTGGATAGTTACAATGATAGCGGAACAACGAAGGGAATCCCTGCCGGGGATACTGAAAAATATTAACTTGAAATATGATTATGAAGTCATTGCTGCTTAATTCACTGAATCTGGTGTTGATTGGGAATCTCCTCCCTTTTTCGGAAAGCCTGGCACAAAAAAGGCCCAATGTGATATTTGTCCTGGCCGACGAATGGCGCGCACAGGATGCAGGATTCAATGGGAACAAGGATGTACGGACGCCCAACCTCGACAGGCTGGCTGGACGGGCCATCAATTTCACCAACACCATCTCCTCCTGTCCTGTCTGTTGTCCATACCGGGGAAGTCTCCTCACAGGTCAGTATCCGCTGACAACAGGTGTATTTGTGAATGATGTGCAGCTAAACCCTGAAGCTCCGACATTGGGAAAAGTCTTCAGGGATGCGGGTTACCAGACAGCCTACATTGGCAAATGGCACCTGGACGGGCATGGCAGGAACGCCTTCATTCCGGCTGCACGCCGGCAGGGTTTCAACTATTGGAAGGTTTTGGAGTGCACCCACGACTACAACAACTCCTTCTATTGGGGGAATGATGACAAAAAAGCCAAATGGGATGGATATGATGCCTATGCCCAGTCGGCCGATGCAGTGAATTATGTCAGGGAGCAGAAACAATCTGATCAGCCATTCTTCATGATCCTCTCCTGGGGACCGCCGCACACCCCGTTTCAAACTGCTCCTGAAGCCTACAAGAAGATCTACCGAGAAAAAGTATTGAAGTTACGGGGAAATGTTCCGGATGAACTGAAAGAAAAAGCCACAGCCGAACTGGTCGGCTATTATGCCCATATTACTGCGCTGGATAGTTGCATCGGTCTTTTGCAACAATCATTGAAGGAAACAGGACTGGATGAAAATACCATATTTGTTTTCACCTCCGACCATGGAGCCATGGTTCAGTCACATGGCTACATGAACAAACAGCGGCCTTACGATGAATCGATCCGTGTGCCGATGCTCATTCGATATCCCAAAATATTTGGCAACAAGGGGAAGAAGAATGAGATGCTTATCAATACGCCTGACTTGATGCCTACCCTGCTCGGATTGTGTGGTTTAAATATTCCGGTTACCGTGGAGGGGGAAGATAAATCGGCAATCATGAGGGGAAAGGCGAAGGATAAAACCGATGCAGTATTGATCGCTTCCTACCATCCCTTTGGCCAGTGGCCGCTAAGCCAGGGCGGGAAAGAGTACCGTGGGGTAAGAACCAAAAGGTACACCTATGTCAGGGATTTGTCAGGACCATGGTTGCTGTTTGACAACCTGGAGGATCCCTTTCAGTTGAAAAACCTTGTCAGCGAACCATCATCGGCAAAGATCCGCGAGCAGCTGGAAGGACAACTCTCCCAATTGTTGAAGAAAAGCAACGATCAGTTTCTTCCTGGTAAGGAGTACATTAAAAAATGGGGCTATGTGCTGGACAACACGGGTACAGTTCCTTATGTCAAAATAAATTACCAGGGATTGCCAATTGAATGACAGGATGAATGATCAAAATTACAACCATGCGTAACACAAAAACCACTGCTCTAGTTTCACTGGGGACTTTGATACTTTCAGGAAATCTGGCTTTTGCCCAAAGTAGATCTTCCAGACCAAATATTGTTCTGATCCTTGCAGATGATCTTGGCTATACCGATGTCAACTGTTTTGCCACCCGTTCGACCAAAATACCCGCAGAAAAGCAATTTTACGAAACTCCCAACCTGAACAGGCTGGCAGAACAAGGTATTGCCTTTTCGCAGGCATACAGCTGCCCTTTGTGTGCGCCCACACGGTCCAGCATCCTGACGGGTAAATATGCTTCGCGTCTGGGATTCATGACTGCTACGGCCGGGAGTGCCAATACCTGGTATGTCCAGGGGCTTCAGCCTCCTGCCGGTTTTCACGAGCAGGATTGTTACTGGTCGGACAAAAGTATTGATCCACAGGCCATGCTGAATGGGAATACGCTCATTGCCTTGCCTGCCGGTCAACCCCAGGACCACGGCAGGGATGAAATTACCCTGGCAGAAGCACTAAAGGGATACCATGCTGCCTTTCTGGGAAAATGGCATTTGGGAGGTCATGGTTCGGAGGGTTACCAACCCCATGACCAGGGGTTCGAAGAACTGGCCTATTTCGATGCAGGCAGCTCGCCCTATTACAATTGGCGAAATGGCTGGGACAGGAAAGCGAAGCATTTTCCCCTGATGCGACAATCTGAGCTGAAGCAGGGCAGGGCAGGAGCAGACAAAGGCATCGATTTCCTGACAGCTGACCTGACCCAACGCGCGCTCGATTACATCGACCTTCATGGGAATAGCAAAGATGGCAAGCCCTTTTTCCTCTATTTTTGCCAGTTTGCCGTACATGGCCCCAACCAGGCACCTGATTCTACCATCCAGTATTTCAGCCAAAAGGCCACCAAAGGATGGAAGGGGCAATCGAATGCTACCTACGCGGCCATGGTAAGGCACCTGGATATTTCGGTCGGACAGATCCTGAACAAACTTGAGGAGGTTGGCATTGCCGACGAAACAATTGTAGTCTTTATGTCTGATAATGGCGGAATTACTGTTGGCGCCGGAAGCGGTGAACAGATCACGGACAATTCCCCTTTGACCGGACAGAAGGCCAATGTATACGAAGGTGGTATCCGTGTGCCGCTGATCATTCGTTACCAGGCAAAAGTGAAAGGGGGCAAATGGTGTGATATCCCGGTAGATTGCAACGACCTGTTCCCTACTTTGCTGGAACTTGCGGGTGAGCAAAAGCCAAGTCATTTTATTGATGGACAAAGCATTGCCGGCATGTTGAAGGATCCACGCAACAAGAAGGGTAGCTATACACGCGATACCTATTTCTGGCACTATCCGCTCAGTGTGGTCTATAAAAACCCTGCAGACAACCTGCCTTTCACGCCCCATTCAGCCGTTCGAAAGGGGGATTTCAAGCTGATCTTCGACTGGTATGGCCGGCTCAGCCTGTTCAATATCCGGAAAGATATTTCCGAGAAAGAAAACCTTGCCAAACAGTTGCCCGAGAAAACCCGGGAGTTGTTTGCCGTGCTGATGAATTACCTGGAGCAAAATGTGGAGAAGAAATACTGGCCAACCAACAATCCCGGATATTATCCGGCCACTGAGTTGCGGCGGGTTCCCTACATTGATCTGTACAAGGTTTACAAAGAGGGGAAAGATGTGGCAGAATTGGCAAATATTCCTTGAAATTGACCGTTATTTTGCAGCGTGGTGGATGCACTGCCCCACAAAAGATTAGTTTTGTAATAGAAACCTTAAAAATTAGACCAAATGGGTACCAAAACCTATCTCATTGCCTTGGCCACCTTGGCATGTGCCTGTTCTTCCAATCCCGGAAACAAACCAAAAGCCGGTGGTGCTAAGAACGATAAGGCTGTGGCTACGGATTTGCCACAACCGGTTGTCCAAAGTGAGATGGTCTATTTCGAGGGAGGGACTTTTCAGATGGGTTCTGCCAGCGGTACACACCAGGAACAGCCGGTCCATGAGGTGGCAGTAAAGGCTTTCAAGCTGGACAAACATCCGGTTAGGGTGGGAGATTTCCGCCGTTTCATTGAAGCTACACGCCACAAGACCGATGCGGAGAAATTTGGGGATTCCGGCGTATTCGATTTTAAGACCAACAGCTGGGCTTTGGTTCCGGGTGCAAACTGGCAGTATCCGATGGGGAAAAATGCTCCCCCTGCGGGTATCAACGATCCTGTCACGCAGGTGAGCTGGAGTGATGCGGAGGCCTTTGCAGCCTGGGCTGGGAAGAGATTGCCGACCGAGGCAGAGTGGGAATACGCCGCCAGATGTGGCGGAAAAAGCAACACAAAATTTAGCTGGGGAAATACCTTGGTAGTCAGCGGTAAATACATGGCCAATGTCTGGCAGGGGAGCGACCTGATGGCACAACAAGGGGCCGATGGTTTTGCATTTGTTTCGCCGGTAGGATCTTACGGCGAAACTGCCTGCGGCTTGACCGACATGGGGGGCAATGTCTGGAACTGGTGTGCCGATGTTTACCAGCCCTATCCGGGCAGTACCATGCCTTTTCAGTACAACCCCGATGCGAGGTCCATACGCGGCGGCTCCTTCTTCTTCGACCAGAACGGAGAAAATAGTTTTTCCGTTACCGGGAGGGCGTCCAATACAAAAGAGACATCCCTTTTCAATACCGGATTCAGATGTGCAGCCAATGCGGAATAAAACACCGTCTGCATATTTAGGAACATCTTGGTTACTATTACTTGCTCTTTGATTAGATAAGATTTATGAAGGAACGATCTCTTTTTTTGACAGTCCTGCTGGTGACAGGTTTCCTGAATTTTGCAGTCGAAGGTCAGCCATCCGGTAAAAAGGCCTTGTTCCTGAATCCTCCGCGGCAATATTATCCCACCCCATTCTGGCACATCAATGGGGAGATGACCCAGGAAGGGATAGTTCAACAGATGACCGATGCCAGGTTGAAGACCAACTTCAATGGAGTGGCAGTACTTCCTGTTGGAAATACTTTGCCGGATTTTCTGGGTGAAGCCTATTTCGAAAAATTTGGAGTCATACTCGAAACGGCCAGGAAGCTCAAGGAGAATGTAATTTTGTACGATGACACTGGTTTTCCCAGTGGCAGTGCCGGGGGACAACTAGAGAAGCTTTTTCCCCAGGATGTGCGTAAAACACTCGAAAAAAGTGAGGTGGTTCGAACCGGTCCAGGCGTTTGGAAGGCTCCGGTGCCGGGAGGAAGATTAATGGCCGCTGTGGCCATGAATGTGTCTACGCTGGAAAGGATTGACTTGTCAAAGTATATTGAATCGAATATCCTTACCTGGAATGTGCCAAAAGGCGATTGGCGCATCATGTTCTTCTGCTCCAACACTGGTGCCTACTACAAAAAATACTTCCTGGTTGATTATCTGGATACTACTGCCATCAACCATTTTATGAGCCTTACCTATGACAAATATGCCGAACAATTTGCCTCCTACTTTGGCAATACCATTCAGTTGACATTTTTCGATGATGTAGGTTTTCTGCGTACCGAACGGACCTGGACCAATGGTTTCAATGAAAAATTCAGGGAAATTAACGGATTTAACCCTGCCTTGTATTATCCCGCTTTGTGGTACAACATTGGCCCTGAAACAGAGGCTGCCCGCGTCGCTTTTTTCAATACCCGCTCCGAACTGATGGCCGAAGGTTATCCCAAAATGGTGACCAGGTGGACAAAGAATCATGGTTTGAAGAATACGGGTCATCCGCCCGGCAACTATGGTATTCAGCCGGTTGACATGTCTGGCGATATCTTTAAGTTTTACCGTTATACTGATCTGCCCCTTGCCGATCTGATTATCGAGTATGGTCGTGGCCGGGATGGATTTAAGCTGATCAGTTCAGCCTCCGATTTGTACGACCGACCCATTACTGCGACCGAAATTTATGGAGCATTGAAAGAAGAAATTGTTGACTCATTGATGCTTTACCGGGCATTGATGGAAATTCAGGCACGGGGCATTAATTTTGTTATTCCGCATGGCATGTGGTACGATCCATCCAAAGTTTCTATTCCACCACTGATTTCTCCTTTGAGCAAAAAGCTGGCTCCCGGGCTTTCAACCTACAGTGATTATGTTGGGCGTACCTGTTACCTGCTGCAGGGAGGTCGCAGGGTTTCCGACATCGCCCTCCTTTACCCGATTGCCAGTTTGCAGGGCGGCTTTTATTTCGATTCACCAGACAACAAAAGGGCGGGAACCTGGGCTTATCCTGAAGCCGATTACCTCAAAATCAGCGATATGCTGACCAATGAAATACGACGCGATTTTACCTTCGTACATCCTGAATATCTTGCGACTGATAAATATTCAATTCTAAAGGGTCAGATGCATCTTAACAACAAGGAAAATTTTCAGGATTACAAGGCATTGATAGTTCCTGGCGGAAAGGTGATTTCAATCGCAGCACTTCGGAAAATCAAACAGTTTTACGATGAAGGCGGAAAGGTAATTGCCACCACGCTTTTACCTTCATTGTCCGCTGAAAAGGGACAGGATCAGGAGATCGTCAATCTGGTTACAGCATTATTTGGTAAAGATGTATTGGAGAACCCAAAGGTGCAAACCAACTACCAAGGTGGGAAAGCGCTGTTTATCCCAAATCCAACCACGCAGCTTTTATCTGAAGTTCTCGCTCAATTTACTCCTGATGCTGATGTATTGTTTGAAGAAAGTCTGGTTGTAAATAGCAAATTGGGACTGTTTTCCTATCTGCACAAGCAGCACGACGGGAAAGATATTTTCTTTTTTGCCAACTCAAGCGACGACGAAATCGACACCGAAGTTTTACTTCGGGGAAAACTAAATCTCGAAAATTGGAACCCTCACACAGGAACTGTATCCCGGTTGGAGAGGTGTTCCTATACCAGGCGAAATGGGCAATCCTATACCCGGTGTAAATTGAGGTTGAAGGGTGTTCAATCAACTTTTTGGATTTCAAAATAGAAACAAATTGGGTAAAGACGCAACAATAGGGAACTTAAATATGAAGATTCTGAATTCGTTTTGTTTTACGTTGTTTTTCATGATTTTGGCAATTGAATTGGTCGCTCAATATCCTGATTTGAATCGAACTGCAGGGCGAATCGTTTTGCCTGTGGGTAAGGTCATTCCCACCAGGGAAAAAACATCAACAGGGAAGGGATGGATTGTTATTGAAGCAGAATCAACCAAATCGGATTTGGGCGAATGGAAAAAGATTGGAGCAGGAGAAAGAAACTATGTCGAAAATGCTTCAGGAAATGTGCATCTCGAATTTTTAGGGGGTACCCAGGCGGGAAGCGACCCGGCTTCTCCGCTCGAATACGCTTTTGAAGTGCCGGAGAATGGCAATTATGGACTCATCATGCAAACCAGCAAACGACTGGAAGGCGCCCGTGGTGACCTGTGCAACGATGTTTGGGTGAAAATGTCAGGTGATTTTGAGTCTGCGACCAATCTAGAAACCACTATCCTGAAAGATTATTTGAAATATTTCCAGGAGGGCAGCGTAAAGACTCCCGAAAAAAGCTGGCACTGGGCCTGGCGGGCTGAAAAGGGAAAGCATGTCTTTTACAATCTGGTATACAAGCTAAAGAAAGGGGAAAGATACATCCTCACCCTGGCAGGACGTTCCCAGCGATTCAGTATCGATTACATGGTACTTTTCAATATAAATAGGTTCTCTTTTGAGGAGGCAAAGGCCAAATCATCATCAACAATTGCAAATTAATCTATAGTCATGACAAATTGTAATCTGCTCTTTGATAGGATTATATTGAAAAAGATGATCCCATTCGTCCTATTCCTTTTGGTTGGCTCCAATATGCTTTTCGCGCAAAAATCCGTTTCCATTTATTTTGGAAGCGACCATCCCAAAGTTCAGTTTGCCGCGGATGAGTTAAAGAGTGTGCTCGCAAAGATAAAATGCGAAGTGCTGTTGGCTGATTTACAGCAGGCCGACATTGTTTTTATGACCAGCTCAAATCTTGGAAAATCAGAAGAAAAAGGCAGACGGTTTTCAAATACGGGATTTCAGTTAAAGCCTGAAGGATTTTACATTCAGAAAGAGCGCAACGGCAAGATTGGGGTAATCGGTGCCGATGAGGCAGGTTTGATGTATGGTGCACTGGAATTGGCGGAACAAATCAAATTGTCGGGAAAAATGGATGTTGAGAATACGCAGCAAAATCCATACATGGAGGTCCGGGGTACCAAATTCAATATTCCACTCGATGTCCGCACGCCTAGTTATACGGATTGCAGTGCAGTTGCGCAATTCAATATTCCTGTAGTTTGGGAATTTGATTTTTGGAAAGATTACATTGATAATCTGGCCCGAAACAGGTACAACCTGATCAGCTTATGGAGTTTGCATCCTTTCCCTTCGATGGTCAGGGTGCCCGAATATCCTGAAGTGGCACTCAACGATGTTCAACGCTCAACAGGGAAGTGGAAAGAGTATTACGACCGGAATGGCTGGGGTTTTGATGACCCGGAGATCGTATCAAATACGGAGGTTGTTAAAAAAATTACCATCGGAGAAAAAATTGTTTTCTGGCAAAAGGTGATGAAATATGCCAAAGACCGGAATATCAGGTTCTACATCGTAACCTGGAATATCTTTGTCAATGGCACCGATGGGAAATATGGGATTACGGATAAAATTGACAATCCGGTAACCCAGGATTATATGCGAAAGTCTGTAAAACAAATGTTTGTAACTTATCCGGATTTGGCCGGGATTGGCCTGACAACCGGAGAGAATATGCCAAATTTGACTTCTGCCCAAAAAGAAGATTGGGCCTATAAAACCTTCGGTTTGGGGATTTTGGATGCCGCCACGGAATATCCGGACCGCCAGTTTACCCTGGTACATCGGCAGCATCAGTCTGGTGCGCAGGAGATTGCCAAAACATTTGCGCCTGTGACTGAAAATAAAAATGTGGAGTTCCTCTTTAGCTTTAAATACTCGCAGGCTCATACGCTGAGCAGTACCCGCCAGGTCTTGCACCAAAAATATGTGGAAGATATCAAAGGGATGAAGACTTTGTGGACCCTCCGCAACGATGACAACTATTATTTCAGGTGGGGAGCCCCCGATTTTGTAAGGGAGTTTATTCAGAACATTCCGATGGAGGTCACCAAAGGATTTTATTACGGATCGGATCAATACGTTTGGGGTCGTGATTTTCTGGCTTTGGAATCCGGGAATCCACGCCAGATCGAAAACGAAAAGCACTGGTACCATTGGATGCTTTGGGGCAGACTGGGTTACAATCCGGAACTTGGCAATGATCGCCTGGTCCGATTGATTGAAAGTCATTTCCCGGGTGTTGATGGAAGGAATCTCTTTGAGGCATGGCAGGAGGCATCCATGATTTATCCAAAAACAACCGGGTTCCATTGGGGGGCACTGGATTTTCAATGGTACATCGAAGCCTGCAAGAGTGCTCCGGTCTATTCAAATACCAAATCCGGATTCCACGATGTAAACCGCTTCATCTCCTTACCGCCCCATCCGGGTACGGGGTACCAGTCGATTCCTGATTATGTCAAAATGGTGGTGTCAAAAGGAAAATCAACCAAGCTCTCACCTTTGGATGTTTCGCTCCAAATTCATGGTCATTCGGACCGGGCACTGCATCTGGCAACGCAACTGCAGGCAGGCAACAACAAGGAGTTGGCTAATACGCTGGAGGATATCAGATCGATGGCTTGGCTGGGAAAATATTATGCGTTTAAAATACAAGGTGCAACAGCCTTGGCGCTTTACCGGGAAACAGGAGAAAAGAAATACCAGTCTGAAGCAGTGGATCAGTTGACAAAAGCGCTGGATTTTTGGATGAAATACCACCAGAACGCCATGAAACAATACAAAAATCCATTGTGGACCAACAGGGTAGGATATGTCGATTGGGTTGAACTGACCGGAGAGGTGAAAAAGGATATTGAGGTGGCCAAAGAGTTGTATTCAAAAACAGTCCCTAATTAATCAGAAACAGGATGAACAGGATAAAGAGAATTGTTGTAAGTGTTGCTGCACTGCTTTTTTTCAGCCATAACGCTTTCACCATGGAGAATCATTTCTCCGGATCGCAGTTGGAAAACCTGAATCGGTCGAAGCAGCAAATCGCTGCGAAACATCCAAGATACCTGGCAGCCTATCAAAAGTTGGTAAAGGATGCAGACAAAGCAATGGCAGAGGGTCCATTTTCGGTGATGGACAAGAAGCTGGTACCTCCCAGCGGTGACAAACACGACTACCTGAGTCTGGCTCCCTATTGGTGGCCAGATCCTTCAAAACCGGATGGAAAACCCTACATCCGTAAAGATGGGCAGGTGAACCCCGAAACCAGGGGCGATTTTGTGGATTATACCCGGAAGGATCATTTTCTCGGCAATGTGAACACGCTGGGCCATGCCTTTTTCTTTTCCGACGAGATACGTTATGCAGAAAAAGTGATCCAGTTGCTTCAAGCATGGTTTGTTGATCCGGCTACCAAAATGAATCCCAACCTGAATTTCGGCCAAGGGGTTCCGGGATCAGTTACTGGCAGGCCCTTCGGTATCATCGAGTTTGGCGGAATCAAAAATGTACTTGCCACACTCGAAATATTGAAGTACAAAAAGGCATTGAGTCCTGTAATGGAAAGCTCCATGCAGCATTGGTTAAAAGAATATGCATTATGGCTGGTAACCAGTCCTATTGGAATGGCGGAACGGGACACCAAAAACAACCATGGAACCCATTACGATGTGCAGTTGACAGAGATTCTCCTCTACCTGGGTGAGGAGGAGAAGGCCATGCAAATCCTGGAAAGTGTCAAATTGAAGCGCATTGCGAGCCAGATTGAGCCCGATGGTAGTCAGCCACAGGAGTTGGCCCGGACCAAATCGTTTTCTTATTCCACCATGAACCTTGGTGGATTTGTTCAACTGGCAAAGTTGGGGGTTTATTGCCGGGTTGATTTGTGGAATTTCGAGACAAGTGATGGGAGAAGCATCCGCAAAGCAATCGACTACATGGTCCCGTTTATTGGTGATCCTAAAAAGTGGAAATATGAACAGATTTCCAACATTGAAGAGGCAGTTCCCTCCCTTTTGCGCACCATTGGCCTGGCTGCATGGCAATTTAAGGACCATAAACTGCAGGAAATAACCCGTTCC
>CAZVTL010000011.1:28840-32342 GCA_964630075.1 uncultured Tangfeifania sp. | reverse complement strand
GAGGGATGCCGTCCCGGATGGGACGGGATTATCGCTCTGTACAATTTTCTACCCACATCAAATCCCTGACGGGATTTATAAATCGTTGGTTTCGATAATAATCCCCTGCAAACTTTAGCGCTCCGTTCTTCTCGGTGTCGTCGATGACCTGATATTTCCCTTTGAATATAAAGAGCAGCGCCCGTTCCGTTAGGAACGCAATGTGGGTAGAAAAATCCGGTCATGAGGGATGCCGTCCCGGATGGGACGGGATTATCGCTCTGTACAATTTTCTACCCATATCAAATCCCTGACGGGATCTATAAACTTTTGATCCTGATTTACACCCCTTTTGATTTCCATTTTTCGTTTTTATGGCGTAACTTAATGGTAATAAATATAATCCCTCAAAAAAATGGCCAATACATACACGCAGGTACACATCCATGCAGTTTTTTCGGTTCAAAACAGAAATTGTATCATCCATCATTCATGGAAAGAAGAGTTATACAGGTATTTGACTGGGATAGTTCAAAAAAACGGACACAAATTATTGGCCATTAACGGTATGCCGGACCATATCCATGTGCTTTTTGGCATGAGACCTACACAGTCCTTGTCTGATCTAATGCAAGACGTCAAAGGAGATTCATCAAAATGGATCAACAACAAAAGGTTCATTAATAGTCACTTTTCATGGCAGGAAGGCTTTGGTGCATTTTCATACAACAAATCGAGTGTAGACAGCGTCATTGATTACATTAAAGATCAAGAATTGCATCATCGAAAAAAAACCTTTATAGAAGAATATCATGAATTTCTGGAGAAGTGTGAGATTGATTTTGACGAAAGATACCTTTTTATCCCTGTGGAATATTAATGTCTGCTCACGTTCCGCTAGGAACGAAATGTGGGTAGAAAAAATCGACCATGAGGGATGCCGTCCCGGTTGGGACGGGATTACCCCGGGTTGGCAAATTTCTACCCACATGCCATCCCTGACGGGATGGATGAGCCTGCGTGCCAGATAAGGCCGTTGCTTTTTATTCATCCATTTTGTTAATTCTTCAGGATTGACTATTTTTGTTTTGCACTGAAAGTCAATAATATGTATCTGGATAAATACACCAATGAGATCAATGCCTTGTGTGTTCAGCACAAGGTTAAATCGTTGTATGTATTTGGCTCAGTCCTGACTGATCATTTTTCTGAAAAGAGTGACATTGATCTGATAGTGGACATTGATGTAAACGACCCCTTTGATTATGCAGACAGATACTTCGATTTAAAATTTGCCCTTCAGGATCTTCTGAACAGACCGGTTGACCTGCTTGAAAACAGGGCCATCAAGAATCCATATTTTCTCAAGAATATCGAAAGTTCCAAATCTTTGCTTTATGCCAGCTGATAAACTTTATGTTCCCAATATTTGCTATTAATTTGCAATTAACTTATAAGTGAATTTGTAGATTGGAATTGGTCCATGATAAAAAATAAAAGACTCGAAATGAGAAGATCCGGCATCTCACCCGATGTAGACCTGGCTGTCAGACAATCCTTTGAAATTGTGGACCGAATCCACGAAATCCTGGTAAGACAAGGCAAAGGAAGGAAGGACCTGGCACTCTTGCTGGGAAAGAGCGAAAGCGAAATCAGCAAATGGATGTCGGGGTCACACAATTTTACCATTCAAACATTGGCCAAAATTCAAATTGCATTGGGCGAATTGGTGGTAGAGGTGACAAAGGAAAAACAGGTGGGGAAAACAGTGGATTCCTTCAAATGATAATGTAGCTCAACTCAAGACGAATTCTGGCTCATTATCCTGCTAAAGTGATCCCAATATAAAGACTAAATGGGCTCTATTTTATAAGGGGAGTGTGGGCATCCCTGCGCTGGCGCAAATTTGTAATTTGTGCCCGTACAATTGCCCAAAAGATTGCATTGGCGTAATAGAAGTATGCCGGGAAAACTTATCCCGGTATTCTTAGCTTTCCCTGTTCGGGTTCCTTAAACGCATGGCAAGTGTACAGATGCTTTTCGATCAAATCCATGTCATCGCCAACGATGGTGGCGCTAAATTCCCGGGCACGAAGCAACATTTTCACATACGCGGCGGGGTCCTGCTGTCTCGTTAATTTTCTGAGAACGCCAAGATAATCATCACGGAAAACTGTTGGAATGATGATCCTGGTTTGTCCCTTGCTGACCAATTCGGCATTCATCATAATCCTTGCCATCCGCCCGTTGCCATCCAAAAAAGGATGAACTTCGCTGATCAGAAATAGGATATAGGCTGCCCGGGCAAATGGATTTGCCAATGCCTGGTAAAAATCGAATCCCTTCTTTAAGGTACCCTTTACCAGTGTGTAATCAACAAAATGGCTATCTCCTGCCCGGTTATTCTTATCCTTAAACGCTCCGGGATTTTTGGAGGTTCGGGCGCTCATCAGCACTTTGTGCCGGTACAGCAGGATTTCAAGCAACTGATCCGGGTTGTCGGGCACAATACTCATCTCAAGCTTGTTGCTGACGAGCTTGTAGGTGCCAAGCACATCATGGGAATCTTCATCCCTCGCCGGCATGGGCGTATCCGTTTCTACAATGTGCCTGGCATCTGTTAATTCAAACTCGGTTCCTTCGATATAATTGGAAAAATAAGCTTCAAAAAATGCAAAACTCCGAAAAGACCTGATACTTTGATTTTGATCAGGTACATCTTTAAAAGTGTGTTGTTGCAATTCCACGAAGAGTTTTTCGAAGATGGGTAATCTCCCTGAATCATAGGGACTACCCAAGGCCCGCGCAATGGCGAGCGGAGATGACAATGTTTTGGAGGGGTGTGTAGTAAGCAGGGCGCTTATCAGTTTATTTAGTTTTTCAAACTCTTTTACCATATCCAGTCTTACTGAAATTGCTTTTGCCTTGTCCCTGAATTCATTCAACCCGGCTTCCCCTTTGGTAAGTATCACCTTATCCAATCTTTCTTCAATTTCGGGCAAAGTCAGCGTTTTTGATTCAGGCCCCGGCTGTCGGCTTTCCTGTAAATTTTCCAGGAATGCCCTTTCTTGTTGAGAGCAATAAAGCCCTCCTGAAAAAATGTTGTCACCATCAATGGGAGCAGGCCCCTGCAATAATCGAAGGGTTATCCCCGGCATGCTGATTCTTTTTGTATAGGTGGACGTAAGAAAAATATGTCCTTCAGAGGTGGGCTGAAACTCCAGCGCTGAGCGGTGACTAAGGATCGACCCGGGATAGAGCTTTCCCAAAATGACAAAGAGGTTTCTCCTGACAATGGTTTCAGGTGTATCGGAAAAGTTGGGTGAATAAATGCGGGATGCAATCTTTCTTAACTTGCCGGCTTTTTCCAATCTGGAAATTTGCTTGCTTAAGCTGGAATCGCTGGAAGAAAAAATGACCTCTTGCAGGTGAGTGGGTAAAATATTTTCCATTAAAAGTCGCTTTATAAGCAAATATAGAAAATATTTTCCATTAAATCAGTTAATATGGAAAATATTTTCCA
>CAZVTL010000011.1:15954-28740 GCA_964630075.1 uncultured Tangfeifania sp. | reverse complement strand
AGCAAATATAGAAAATATTTTCCATTAAATCAGTTAATATGGAAAATATTTTCCATTAACTCAATCTGGTGGTTTAATTACAAATCCACGCCAGCCGGGGGAAAAAAGTTACCCCACCATATCATCAAACAGGCTATTGAATGTTTTTTCCAGGTCGGCGCTAAGGCCTGTGTGGGGGATGGAGGTTTGTATCGATGCACTGCGCACTGCACTGAGCCATCGGAAACGTTCGGCCGGGTCGAGGGATGCAATGGGTCCGCCCTCTTTTTCCCCGTAAGCGATGATGCGGAAGGCCTCCAGGTTTTTGCTGATCTCCTCTACCTCGGCATCGGGCCTCAATGCCAGTAGCTTATCCAGCGGAAGATGGTACTTCATCCGGATGAATTTTTCCTTTTTACAGAATAGAATCACCCCGGCATTGACAAACTCTTCCCGTTCGACTACCGGAACTACCCGTACAATGGCATATTCATATTGTAGTTTCTGCTGCATCCTGGACGGTTTGAATAAACTGGTTTGAATAATTCAGACGGTTTCTTAAAAAAGTGAAATAGACGTTTCTCAATTGCTCCGGCGTTTCTTCCTGCAATTCCCATTGAAGCCATTGGTCGGGGATCAACTGGACGATTTCCCGGATTTTGGCTTCCGTAATGAGTTCCCTGCAAATCAGGTCTGCCTCTGCCATTTTTGTAGCCTGCGGCAGCAAAACATGCTCTTTGATATAGCCGAACGGACTCGTCGCCTTCTTCTCCCAACCCTCCCAGGTATATTGAAAATAGAGGCAGGAGCCATGATCGATCAACCACAATTCTTTGTGCCAGATGAGCATGTTTGTATTGCGGAACGATCTGTCCACATTGGTAATCAAACTATCCAGCCATACGATTTTGGAAGCAAGGAGCGGGTCTATCTTCATCACCGCCGGATCGTAGGTGAAGGCGCCTGATAAAAAATGCAACCCCAGGTTCAAGCCCTGGCTTGCCTTTAAAAGATCCTGGATCTCCTCATCTCCCTCGGAACGGCCAAAACATTCATCCAACTCCGCAAAAACGAGCTCGGGCACTTTCAAACCCAGCGCCCTGGCAATCTCGCCTCCGATCAATTCGGCAATGAGCGTTTTTACCCCATGTCCTCCGCCTTTGAACTTTACCACATACTTGAAGTCATCATCGGCTTCGGCCAATGCAGGCAATGAACCTCCTTCCCTCAGGGGTTGCATGTACCGGGTGACTGTTACAGTTCGAATAGGATCCATAAGGAGGGTAAAAGTAATGATTGTCTACCGCTAAAAGAATGATAGTTCTCAAAATATTCATTATTCGGAATGAAGTAACATTCGGACCACCCGACCTCCGCCAGCGCAGGATGGAGGAGCCGCCCACCGGGCGGCTCCGAACGCTACCGGGAAATTTGGATAACACATTCCGCACCACCAGGTGAATACCCTTCCTGGCAGTGCCATCGGCACGACCAGTATGGTAACCATGGGTTTTAACCCATGGAAGATGAGCAGAAATCTTACCCGAGTGCCATCGGTACGACCGGTTTACCCCCAACATGCATCGGATAGAAGCTGGGTTTCTGATTGGCTGCTTCCCGTACCTACGGCACTCCGGGTTAAGCAGCGCGTCCAATCCGCCGGATTAAAATCCGGCGTTACCGGATCGGTCATGCCTACGGCATTCGAAAGTGGCGACTGGAAAGGATTCAATTCGTTTTTCCCTGTAAATTTCAGTAACTTGTATTGGCTGGTCAAAAAGAGAAACGCTCCTCTCGGAGCGTCGGACCAAGGATGCTATCCTTGGTGATGTTTTGGTACTGCAAATATAATTTGTAAAAATGACAGAAACAAATCATAGCGTCAAAAGAGAGAGAGTCATTGTATATATAGATGGATTCAATCTATATTTTGGAATGAAAGAAGCCGGTTTTGACTATTGCAAATGGTTAGATCTGCATCTATTGGCCACAAATTTGTTGAAACCCAATCAGGAACTGATCGAGGTCAAATACTTTACCAGTAGGGTTGGCAACAATCCAGACAAGCAAAAACGTCAATCGACTTATATAGATGCCTTGGAAACCACAAATGTAAAAGTTCATTACGGTCACTACCAATCAAATACAATTGAATGCAGACGATGTGGATTTAAGTGGGCCTCGAACAACGAGAAAATGTCCGATGTTAATATCGCTACCCAAATGTTGAATGATGCCTATCAAGATCGATTTGATATGGCAATGCTTATTTCCGGAGACAGTGACTGAGTCCCTCCAATGAAACAAATTCATTCGTTGTTTGCGCAAAAAAGGGTATTTGTTGTATTCCCTCCAAAACGCAGTAATTCATCTGTAACCTTAAATGCCCGAGGATCAATGGTAATAGGTCGCAAGAAATTAATTGAAAGTCAGTTTCCCGACGACGTAACCAAAAGAGATGGTTTTATTATTGGTAAACCCTCTGCATGGAGATGAATGAGACTGTTATTATAATGAGGAGGTCAATAACTAATTATTGACATCAAATATGCCTTAACCGCCTCCCAGCCCCCGAACCTTTCCGACCCAAACAAAATCAACTCCCCTTCAAACTCCCCGGCACCATTCTTTTCGCGGTCGTCGATTAGGTAATGGCCTTTGTTGAGGTCTTTTCGGTGGCTGATGATCAAGCGCTTGTATCCCTTTTCGCCAAGGTATTTCTTCACCCAGAGGCATTTGTCGGTCCAGGCGGAGGGGTTGTTCCAGGGGGCGGTGGAGAGGACAAAGGTGTCGTACTGTTCGGCCAGGAGGTTGAAGGATTCGATTGCACCTTCGAGGGGCAGCATCAGGGAGAAGATGCCGGGCACCTCGTCGTAGTTGCCGGCATATTTCTCCCGTGTGGCGGCATCCAGCTGCCGGATGCCGGATTCGAAATCGACCAGCACATTGTCCATGTCGATGTAGAGGATTTTCTTCATAGGTGCAATTTATTGTTTCTGCTGAAGTTATGGTATGTGAAGATTGAAAATCATTTGTCAAACGGTGCTGATTATAAATTGGCACCGGCGCGGTTGATCCGGCCTTCCAGTACCTTCAGGCATTTGATCATATGGCCCTCCCCGAAGAAACTGCCAATGGCGCCGTCGCAAAACCTTTCGCCGCGGTTCACTGCCGTAAATATTTTGCAAATATCCGCGGCGCTTAGGACGGAGTAATCAACGTTTTTCCAATTGTTGGAGAATCCCCTATCGCGCAGCCAATCAACATACTGGAAAGGGATCTCAAGTCCGCTTTGGTCAAATGCCCTGATCCATTGGTTCACTACTTCGGAATAGAAAGGATAGGGAAAGGAAATGAAACCATCCTTTTGAGGTTCCAGACCCCGCCATTGGGTTAGATGCATCCCTTCCGACTGTTCAAGGATGGGAATCAACTTGAAAAATTCCTTCCAGGTACTTTCCGGAGTGATCCTGATTTGCGCAAAGTATTTGGCATCGTCCAGTTGCGTGGTGAATTTTGCCCGGAAACTGGAAACGACTTCTGAGATTTTTTCTGGCAGGTATTTCATTGCCTGGCTTTCAATCGTATAAGGGATTTGGTAATAGGCGTCTGCAATGCCTCCGGTAATGCAGGTGAGCGTATCGGTATCACCCCCCAGGGAGACGGCGAGTCGAATACACTCCTCTAAATCTGTTCCATCCATAAAGGCTGCGATTGCTTCGGGAACCGTCCCCTGGCAGGTTTCATTGTACCGATAGACTGGCCGGATTTGCCTGCAGGTTTTGTCAAGATTGTACCCATACCTGGTGGTGATTTCCCGTTTGATCTCCTGTTTGGAGTGGCCCGTCCTGGCCAGGAAGATGGCTGCGGCCACCGCCTGCGCCCCCTTGATCCCTTCCGGATGGTTGTGGGTGATTTCAGAGACCTGTTTGGCGACCCGACAGGTCTCCTCCAGGGTGCCGAAAGCCCACCCGACAGGGGCAATGCGCATGGCAGAACCATTACCGAAGCTGCCATAGGGCTGTGGGTTGGTCTCCCGGATCCAATCCTTGAACCTCAGCCCATAACCTCCCATCGGATGGGGAAATTCCCTGCACCACTCCTGGAGGAGTGCAGGAAGGCGATGCGGATCGGGTTGGTTGCCTTTTAGCCAGTCGGCTACCGCAACGGTACAGATGGTATCATCGGTAAATTGGCATTCCCGGTGAAACAACTCAAATTCGGTGCTTTTGTGGTTGGCAAACTCAAACCTCGAACCGACGATATCTCCAATAATTGCGCCTAACATCTTCCAATATTTTATTTACCATGGATTACCTTCCCCAAACAACATCTCCCCCCAACTGACACTGCCCCTGAATCCCCGGTTTTCGGACCGGGCACAAAACTCGCGGTAACAAGCCGCCACCTTCGCCTTGCAATCCGGATGAACGGCCAAGGGATGAAGCCCAAACAGTCGGTATCTGCCAAGCAGGCTTTCCATCGCTTCATCGAATGTGGAGAAAGCCATGGATTGAGATATCAACTCTTTCGGGGCCAGTTCTGGATCGAATTCCCGTAGTGTGGTCTCATCCGTCGAATAAAGGAAAGAGTCACCGATTTGTACGAGCTTCACGGAGCCTCCCTCACCTCCTACTTCCAGCAAAAGTGTTCTGTTCTTCATATGGTTTGGCAGGTATCTGTTTTGGCATACTCCATGATTTTCCCCTCCAGCCTTCGCGCAAGGTACGCGTTCCCTTCCCTGAGGGCAGCAAGGATTTGGCCTGCTTCTTCAAGGTAGCGTTTGATCTTCGCCTGGTCCCAGTGCTGCGGTGGTCGTTGCAAGTTGGTGATGCGGTCGGCCAGTTTGACGGCAGAGACTTCCGGCCTTAGTTTCTTGATTCGCAACAGGCTGTCGGCCATCTGTTGTGCCTTCGGCAGCTCCGCGTCCTTCGACAGGGCGGAGACGGCTTCCGCTATAGCATATCCAAACCTGAATGCCAACTCCTCAAAAGTGGTGGCGGTATCTTCGAGGGTATCGTGCAGCAAGGCCACTTGTACGGCAAAGCCCAGGTCGAATGGGTCCGTCTGCGATCCTGCCACCAGGATCTCCATGGCGACATTGCTCAGATGAACCACATAAGGGAGTTCAGTTCCCGGAACGACCTGCTTTTGCTCCAGGTGTTTGGCGGTGGCAAATTTAATGGCTTTCTGGTAGAGGGTTTGGGTTTCCATAAGGACGTTTTAGGATGGGTTTCGGGGTTTATTGCAAGGTAGGCAATTTTCACCGGCCAGGCAAGCGGTTTTTGTTCCGTTGGGAACGAAATGTGGGTAGAAAAAAGCGCTTAAGTTGAATACCGTCCCGGATGGGACGGTATTTCCCTGGCCTGGCAATTTTCTACCCATATCCAATCCCTGCGGGGATTAATTTCGAGATATAGTGGATCTGAAAATCCCCTCCAGCCCAATTCATCAGGATATTAGAATAGATCTGAATGGGATCCGGTTCTGATAAACCGTATTTCTTTCAGTTTCTCGTTGCACTCCCAAATCAGCAACCAATCCGATTGGATGTGGCACTCCCAACAATCTGCATAATTTCCGGAAAGCCTATGAGGAATATACTTCCCTGGAAGAGTGCCGTGTTTTTCAAGTAAATCAAATACCTCTTTCAGCTGCTCAATTGGATACCCACGCCTTTTTATTGTTTTAAAATCGCGTTTAAATTTTGTGCCAAATGAGATTTTGAAGTTCTTGCATTTAACTTATTCATCATGTCTTCAACATTTTCGCATGCAATGACTTTGCCTTTTTTGACATCACTGATAGCCCGCCTTGTTTCTAAGTTTGGCCTTTTCTGGAAATTGATGAATTCCTCTCCTTCAAATTTCCTAAGTATTTCCAACAGCATTTTTCCTTTGCTTGTCCTTTCGTTGATCGTAACTGTTGTCATAGGATTGATTTTTTACAAATATACAACATATGACAAAATTCTGTATTTTGATATGATCTGAATTAAATTGTTGATCGGTAACTTAGGGATAGGCAATTGTGCTCATTAATATCCTGGCAATTTCTACCCACATCCAATCCCTAATGGAATTGTTATTTTAGGATGGAACAAGCAATTATTGGGTTCTGCTTCAATAGCAACGGCATTTATGCCGTTGTATCAATGTTTGTGCAACAGGGGCTTTAGCCCAAACGGTCTTTTGGGCTATAGCCCGTTGTTGTTTGTTTCTTAGTCCGTAGCCTGAAGGCTACGGCTATCGAAAGACCGAAGCCGCCCGGCGGGCGGCTTAGAAGGCATACGGCTGCCGTTAGCTGATAAGCTGGGAAAGGTTGCCGATCACCCTGGCGCCGGTGCCGACCAGGCGCTCGTGCGACTGGTGGCCGTTGGAGACGAGCAGGCAGGCACACCCCAGCTCAGTGGCCACCTCAAAATCGTGGATGGTATCGCCGATCAGCAGAAGCTCGCCGGGTTCATAGGGCAGTTTGGCCAGCAACTCCCGGCCAGTCTCCAGCTTGGAGTGGGCATAGTGGTCGTCAAGGCCCGAAGCATGGCCGAAAAAATGGCCGATCGTGTAGTAATCCAGGCATTGGTCGAGGGTATCCTGCTGCATCGCCGAAAGGATGTACTGGCCCATGCCCACCTCCCTGAAATGGTTCAATACCCGGAGGGCATCCGCCTGCAGGGTGCAATCCCATACCTCCCGGTTGTACCAGTCGATGAACTCCATGGCGGGAACCTCGAAGGGCTCAAGGTCAAAATCAAAACCAACTTCACGGTAGTACTCCTTTACCGGAAAGGTGAAGAGCGACTTGTAACGATCGACCGTCAAAACCGGCATTCCGCGCCTGGCGAGCATGCCGTTCATGGCCGCTACCGCCAGATGGGTGTCATCCAGCAGGGTGCCATTCCAATCCCAAATGATGGCTTTGTAGTCGCTAACCGTTCCGTTGTGCATGTTTTGGAAAATCATTGAGCTATGGAAGATCGTTGGGCAGATTGTGGCATTAGGTGGCGCGGTAGAAACTCTGTATGTTCCCAACCATTTTGTTGACCACCTTCAGCAACTCCTTCACATCAATCGGCTTGGTCAGGTAATCATCGACCCCTTTCAATTTTAGCTTTTCGAGCTGCTTCGAGGTCGCATCCGCGCTGATGATAACGACAGGGATCTTCCTGGTCTCCTCATCGCCTTTCAGCAGGTCGAACACCTCACTGCCGTGCATATCCGGAAGATTGAGATCGAGCAGGATCAGATCAGGGTGGTACTCCCGGGCCATCCGCACCGCCTCATTTCCATTCATATTGGATATCAGCCGGATGTTGTTGCAATGTGCCTGAAGGATCTGCTCAACGAGTTCGATGTTGGAGACATTGTCTTCAATGTAGAGGATGGTGCCCGACTTATTGGTCAGGCTGCTGTCAAAGTCGTTGTAATTTTCTGATTTGTCAAAACGATTGAGCATAGCGTCGGTTTGAGGCAGCTCAATCCAGAAGGTACTGCCATCTCCCACCACACTTTCGACCCCAACGGACCCTCCCATCGCACCCACCAACTTTTTGACAACAGCCAGACCCAGGCCGGTCCCCTCCGTGGCGGAGATCTCGGCCCCGATTCTTTCGAATGGGTTGAAAAGCCTTGAAATATATTCAGCCCTTATGCCAATCCCGGTATCGGCGATGGAGATCCTTACCGGCGTAATTCCATGTCCGTTCCTGACACCCAAGGAGGTGGAGATCTTGATGGATCCACCTGTTTTGTTGTACTTTATTGCATTGTTGATCAAATTCAGCAACACCTGTTTCAACCGTTGGCGGTCTGCCAGGACAAACAGGTGACTCTCCTTCGAATCCAACAGATCAAGGGTCAAGTGCCGTTCCTTGGCTAAAGGCCAGACAATCTCCATCATCTCATGAATGACCCCACTGACCTCTATGGGTTCCGGCGAAAGCGAGAGTTTGCCTGCTTCGATCCTCGAAATCTCCAACACTTCGTTGATCAGGTCCAGGAGATGTTTCCCGCTGTTGAGGATGTGCTTGATCCCTTTCGCCTGACCGGGATTGAGTTCTCCCATTTCGAGCAGCTGCGCGAATCCAAGGATCGAATTCATTGGAGTTCTCAGCTCATGGCTCATGCGGGAGAGAAATTCACTCTTGGCCAGATTGGCGCTGCTGGCCTCCTCCTGCGCTTTTTTAAGCTTCTCCTCCATCTTTTTGCGGTCGGTAATATCCAGGGTAACGGAGAGCATACACCTGGTTTCACCCACCATCACATGGTCGGCCGACAACAAACCAATTTTCTTCTCCCCGGTTTTGGTGAGCATGGGGACCTCCATCTCCCTGACCGAGATATTCTGTGATAACTTGGCTACTATCTCCTCCCGGATGCTGCGATCTGCAAACAGATTCAGTTGTTCGCTGTTTTTCCCGATTACCTCCTGACGCGCGTAACCAAATAACTCCAGGAAGGCACGGTTCACATCCACATACCTTCCATCCTCCAGATTTGAGATGGCCATCATGGCAGAGTTGGACTGGAAGGCCGTTGAGAATTTTTCCTCCGACAACTTTATTTGCGAAATATCCTTGCTGGCCTTGAAGATGACCGGCTGCCCGTTCCAGAACCCATGAATGGCCTTTGTTTCGACCGGTATCACCTGCCCCGATTTGGTCATCAGCGGGATGGTAAAGAGCTCATTGTTGCCCAGGAGCAATCTGCCGAGCAGCGCTTTCGCCTCTTCCTGACGCTCTTTGGGGTGAACCATCAAGATTGACTGGCCGACAAGCTCTTCCAGGGTGTAACCAAGCCGCTCCAGGGCTGTGATGTTGAAATGTACAATGGTCCCCTCCTTGTCGAGCACCCAAAGGAAATCGTCGAGGGTATTGAAGAAGGTTTCGTAATTCCTTCTTGTCTGGTCCAATAAAAATTCAGCATGGTAGTTGTTGATCACCCCCGTGAGCATGCCACCCCACAAGGTCAGCAGGTTGACCTCCTCCTTGCTGAACTCCTTCCGCTCCGTCAGGGTGGCAAGACCACAGTACCCAATCAGGTTGCTCTCTGAAAACATCGGGATAGCAAGAATGGATTTGTCGCCAAAAGGTCGAAAGGTCGCCCTTTCATTGCTCCAATCCTCCGGAAGCGCCTCGACATCTGTTATGGCGACAGGTTTTCCCAGACGGAGCTGCTCCCACCACTTTGGCATCAAATTCATGGGAATATGGCTTTCGGCAACCAGTTGCACATACTCCAGCTCCTTGTTCCATTCGTAGGTGCTGGAGAAAGTATCCCCTCCCGCATCAATTTCAAAGACAAAGGTCCTGTCTGAATTGGTAAATTTGCCTATGCGTTCCAGGGAAAGGTCAATGGCATGACGGATCTCTGCTGCAGGAAGGCCGGTGAGTTGCATGGAAAGCTGAAGCAATTCCAGCTCATACTCCTCATTGCGCTTGCGCTCGGTAATGTCCCGCGCAGCCGCATAGATCCGCTCTCCCGATGGCGCGCTGCGCCACTCAATAAACCGGTAGACGCCCTCGCTGGTCTGGTACCTGTTGATGAAATTGATGATGGGATTCTGTTCGCTCAGTTGCGCTATGGCATCCAGGGTTGGCTGCATGTCGTCAGGGTGAACAAAGTCAAGGAACAAACGGCCCTCTAGCTCTTCGGCCGAATAGCCGAGAATGCTCTCCCAGGCTTTGTTCACCTTGACAAATTGACCGGAGGTGTTGGCAATGCACAGCAGGTCCAAGGCTACATTGAAGAAGGATTCCAGCTCTCCCGATTTCAGAATCAGCGCCCCTTCCATGGCTATCCGTTCTTCAATCTCCCTGGCCAGCTCCTTGTTGGTCTGGGTCAGCTGTGAAGTTCGCTCCAGGATCTTGCGTTCCAGACTGGCATTCAGCTCCAGGATTTTTTGCTCATTCTCCTTGCTTTGGGTAATATCCTGTTTGATGGCCAGGTAGCTGGTAATCCTTCCGGAGCGCTCTTGAATCGGAGTGACAGACATGAACTCCCAATAGTGATCCCCGTTCTTTTTCTTGTTGATCAACTCCCCCTTCCAAGGTTTCCCGGCCACGATGGTATCCCACATATCGGTGTAGAAAGCTCGATCCTGCAACCCCGATTTCAACAGCCGCGGGTTTTCACCGATCACCTCCAGGCGGCTGTAACCGGTCGTATTTTCAAAGGCAGGGTTCACATAACTGATATTACCCTGGAGATCCGTAATCACTACAAGGATGGGGCTCTGCTCCACAGCCTGACTTAATTTGTTGATTTCGGCATCCTTTATTTTTTTCTCTGTGACATCGATGTTGACGCCCTCAAGGGCGATTAATCTCTCCCCTTCAAATACCGGGACAATGTTGTTCTGGACCCACTTTACCGATTGGTCTGCCATCACAAGCCTTAAATCAATCGTGGTCTGCTTCCTGGTTCGAAGGATTTCATCCAGTTTTTCATCCAGCAGATGCAGATCATCAGGGTGAACAACTTTGTTGAAATAGGAATTGTCTTCGATGTCTACCGCAGGATCCAGACCCATGATCCGGAAATAGTTCCTTGACCATTTCGGCTTGTTGGTCACCATATCCAGCGACCAACTTCCCATGTTGGCAATCTCCTGGGCATAGTTCAGACTCTCTTCGCTCTTGCGAAGCGCCTCCTCAGACTCCTTCAGTTTGGTAATGTCGATGACAGTTGCCGACATAAAGGATGGCCTGTTTTCCTTGTCAAGCAAAATGATGGCACTCATCAGGGATGGGAAAGCGCTGCCATCCTTGCGCGTCCGCCACACCTCCTGCGAATGAAACTCCCCATTTTGCTTCAACATTCCAAGGCATTCGGTAACCCTGGCCATCTGCTGGCCGGAGTGCAGCATGGAAAGGTTCCTGCCAATAATTTCAGCCACCTCATATCCATGCATCGCTGCGAAATATTGGTTGGAATAGAGCAGATTCCCCTCCAGATCGGAAATCACATTCCCGTAGTTGGCATTGTCTGAGATGGTCTGAAACTTCCGCAACTCCTCTTCTGCTGCCCTGCTTTGGGTAATATCCCGCCAGGTCACAAAAAGTACCGGGGAGCCTTCATAATCCACCAGCGAGAGATTGATCAGTGCCAGGAAGGCTGTCCCATCCATTTTTTGGTGAAGCCATTCAAATGTATTGCTTCCCTGCTTGTAGGCCGCAGCGACCAATTCGACGACATACTCCTCTGATTTCCTGCCATTGGGTTGGTATTCGGGAGAGATCATCAGCGGACTCTTTCCAATGATGTCGGATCGGCTACCCCCAATTAGTCTTTCGGCAGCGGTGTTGCATTCGATGTATTTCCCTTTCTGGGTGATCAGATAAGCATCGGGGGAATCAAAAAATAGGGCCTTGTATTTCACAAGGCTTTGATCCAGCTCAACTTGTATCTTCTTGCGCTCAAGCTCAGCATCATACAGCGATTTGATATGACTTTTCTGATAGAGGTTTCTGATCAGCAAAAAAACTGATCCCAGGAAAAGAAGCAGCAAGATGAGGATGAATCCAAAGACCCATGTCTGGTATCGGTGCGGTTCATACAGCTCTTCCCGATCAGCCTTGGCGACAATTTTCCAGTTGGTTCCCGCTACCGGAACCCAGTAGGAGAGTACACGCACATTCCGGTAATCCAAACCTTCAAAAAATTGAGCCCCCCCAAAATAGCATTCACACCGGGATTATCGGTCTGTTTGAGCGAAAGCCTGGACTTCAAGACCGGACCGATTCTGTATTTCGTATGGTTGAGGGAACGCAGGGAATCTCCGGACCTTTCAACCAGGTTTGCCTCGGCCGTTTTGCTAACTACCGGCCACCTGTTGATGGTTGGGTAGAGGTATTTCTCCGGATCGGAACGGAGAATGAGGTACCCAAGTATTTCGTTCGCATGGTTCACAACAGCGCTGTAAAAATCGAGAATGATTTTCTGGGATTCTTCATTTCTGTAAAGCTTGAAACAGGCCTTGTCCCCCTCCAACTCATTCAGCATCTGTTTCGCAGCAGGGGTAATTGTGGTCAGCCCCTCATTGGTGCAGAGCACAACATTTTTATGGAGGTCCAACAGGATCACCTCATCGTAATTGTAATGTTGCCGGACAATGGTTAACTGCGCTTTCAATTGAAGGACAGAATCCCCCATCCTGCCGGTGAAGATGGAAAGATCAGGATAGAAATTACTGTGAGAAAGGACGTTGACATCCGACATTCGTTCTTTGAGCCAGGTATGTATCTCTCCAGCCTTTAGCTCTGCAATTGCCTTGAGGTTGTTTTGGATGGATACATTCAGCTCATGTTTGCGGTCTCTGTAGAGCTTGTGGGCGAATACCAAAAGAAGGGTGGCAAACAGTACGAAAAAAGCAAGGAGCACTTTCGATCCGAATAACCAGGAGATCCTGTTTTTCATCTTGTTTCGATTAGATAGGACCGTGATTTTGGCCTGCGACACATTCCAATACTAAAAGAATGGGTTTTGCTCCAATCACATTTTAAATTTGTATGAAAGATAACAAAATTCTTCCATTTCTTTTCTTTGCTGTACCGGAATAAATTTGATATGGCTGCCCGCCTGTGGCACAATCCGATCAACACAGATCTATCTGCTCTGGGATGGGGAATGTGAATATCCCAGGATTAACCATGCTCCCACCGTGAAAGCGGCAGAGAATAGCGCGCTAATAAAAATAAACCCCGGAAGGCGGAATTGTCCACATTGTGACCACGGAATCATTGCCCCTGTTCTACCATTTTTCATTTGTTTTGTGTCAGAAAGGCAACGGTAGATTAGCGGCCTTTAT
>CAZVTL010000011.1:0-15944 GCA_964630075.1 uncultured Tangfeifania sp. | reverse complement strand
GTGAAAAATGAGTTGACCGGGGCAGACCGGAATTTGGTCTGTTTCCGGTCTATTCATGAAAAAGGAAGGGTGGTGATGGTCGTCCCCATCCTACGGTCAGATTAATATGGCAAGGAAAGCCGGAGGCCTGCTTTCGATCTATCTGATGACAACAACGAAAAGAAATCAAAAAAGGGAAATCTTTTCATGCAACATTTCACCGGCACACAAATTTCAGGATTCTATCTGGTGTACACCAAAGTACTTCATTCTGCCTCAGGAATCAGGATTAATTAAAATCACACCCATCTGCTTTGTAACCTTTCTATTCAAAAGGAGGTTTCCTGTCCTGAAAATATGGACGGAGGAGGTTACAATAAAAATCTCCTGCCTTATTCAAAAATTAACCGAAGAAACCATAAATTCACCTCCAAAATATTTCCTCCAGATTTCTAAACCACATTTACCATGAACCGATTCAAATTGCTTTTGCTGGTGCTGATCTCCATGAACTCCATGGCCCAAACCCTTCTGCCTCCTGGTTTTCCCGATCGCGCACCAAATCTCGATGCATTGCCTGGTTTTAAGCGTCCGCCTTCTGGCTATGGGGATGTTGGATTCTATTGGTGGATTGGGGACACCCTGACCCGGGAACGAATTGAATGGCAATTGGATGAGTTGAAGAACAAGAAAATGACAGGTTTGCAAATCAATTACTGCCACACCGATGCGGGAGGCGCCACCTATGGTCTTACCTTTCCCAGTCAGCCGGTCTTGTTCAGCAAGAAATGGTGGGAGCTGTTCAATTGGTTCCTCCTGGAAGGGAAAAAAAGGGGAATGTCCGTCAGCCTCAGCGATTATACCTTGGGTGCGGCCGGACAGGGTTGGTATGTGGATGAAATGCTCCTTGAAAACCCGCAACTCAATGGTTCAAAGCTTGAATCAAAACAATGGACGCTTGCCGGCGGGAAAGAGCTAACAACAGCTGTTCCTGCCAATTTAATCTCCCTGACAGCCTATCCGGAGCCAAACGGGAAACTTGCTGAAACAGGAAAGGTGGATTTGAGATCAGCCGTTCAGAATTCGGAACTAAAATGGATGGCCCCTTCGGGTGATTGGAAAATAATCGCCATCTACCAAAATACCGTCAAAACCTCTTTTGACCCGATGAACCCTTTGAGTGGAGCAAAAACCATTGAGAAATTCTACCAACGTTTTGAAGACCAAAACCCGGGTGAGGCAGGAAAGGGATTGAACTTTTTCTTCTCGGATGAACTACAGTTCGGGATTCGTGGCTTGTTGTGGAATGATCAATTTGCAGCTGAATTTAAAAGGCGCAAGGGTTATGACATCCTTCCTGAGTTGCCCAACTTGTTTGCCTATTTTGGACTGAAATCCTACAAGATCAGGCTCGATTACAATGATGTCATGGTGGGTCTTTCAGAAGAAAACTTTTTCAAACCATTGTACGACTGGCACACCAGCCGTGGAATGCTGTTTGGTTGTGACCACGGTGGCCGAGGTCGGGACCTGACTGAGTTTGGCGACTATTTCCGGACCCAGCGTTGGATGTCTGGTCCGGGGTCAGATCAGCCCCACCTGCGAAAGGACCTGATCAAAGCAAAAGTGGCGGCATCCATCGCACACATGTATGAAAGGCCACGCGTTTGGCTCGAAGGCTTTTACGGGAGTGGCTGGGGAACCTCTTCCGCAGATGTAACAGATGCCACATTTGCCAACTTTAATTTGGGTTACAACCTCCTGTCGTTGCACGGATTGTACTACACCACGAAGGGTGGATGGTGGGAATGGGCCCCACCCTGCAACCATTTCCACATGCCCTACTGGAAACAGATCGATCCGTTGATGAATTGTGTTGAGAGGCTCTCCTACCTGATGTCCCAGGGTCATCATCGTTGCGATGTTGCTGTGATGTACCCGACGGAGCCTGTAGTGGCTGACCTGGATGGTAAAAATTCGACCACCATCGCTTTCGGTGCAGGTACTGAACTTTACAGCAAAGGAATTGACTTCGATTACATGGATTATGAATCGCTGGCACGTGCAGAAGTGAAGGATGGAGAGCTTCATGTTGCCGGAGAAAAGTTCAAGGTTTTGATCATTCCATCCATGAAGGTGATGCGCCATGCTTCACTGCAGAAAATAGAAGCGTTTAAAAACGCAGGGGGAATTGTGGTGAATATTGGAGCGCAACCCGTTGCCACCGATTTAAGTGGAGTGAAGGATGCGGAGGTATCAAAGCTGATTTCCAATGTCTATGCCGAAACCCCGAACTTGATTCAATGCAAGGATGAAAAAGAGGTAGTTGCGGCCATTTCGGGCAAATACATTCCGGATTTTAAAATCCTTTCCGAAATCGGCTCACAACCCTATGTAATCCATCGGATCATTGGTGGCCGCGATGTCTACGCTTTGTACAATTTGCCGGCTGGCACCAAATGTTTCTTCAAAGCCAAGGGCAATGTGGAGTTGTGGAATCCCTGGACGACAGAGATTTCATCGCTTTCAAACCTGGCGATCCCAACCTCCGGGGGCACTGAAATCACCTTGCCGCTTTCGGAAAAGGAGATGCAATTGGTTGTTTTCTCCAGGGGAAGCGCTACGGCGAAGGAGTTTGTGTCCCCAAAGGTGCTCAAAACCATCCCGGTGGAAGGAGAATGGGGGTTTGAGCTAAAACCCTCGCTCGACAACCAGTGGGGTGATTTCCAGCTGCCGGCTGCAAAAGAGATGCTTGGAGCCCAGGTTCGCCAATTGTACCATGCTGAGAATAAAAACTATACAGGTTCGAAGATCAAAATGGATGAATCATGGAAGAAACAAACCTGTGCCTACGGCAAACAGTTTCTGAAACTCGGCGTGCTGCCTGTTTGTCCTACCGAACAGGAACTCGCAAAAATGAATCCTGCCAAAGAGGGCGAGACGATTCAGATTGAAAACAAGGATTACCGATGGACCGCCTATGGTTTCTCCTGGCAACATGGGGTGGAAGGTGATTTCGGACACCAGGGATACCATGGATTGAAAGGTCAGATGTACGATAATTTCATCCGCCTGGGAAAACTCGAAAGTTTCAAACATTCGTTGAGAAGAGCTCCCGAGAGTGAAGGCAACTTTTATGTTCTTTCTACTGCTGTCATTGCTCCATCCGATGGAACGTTTGACATTTTATCCGGAGATAAAAAACCTGCACTGCTCTTCATCAATGGCAAAAAAGCAGATCCGAACAGCACATCGGTTTCATTAAAGAAAGGTGCCAATCCGGTGTTGCTGGTCTATGATAAAGCCTGCGAAACATATTTGGTCTTCCGTAAGATGAACTCTCCACGCCCTTCAAAACAGGAGGTTTCCATGTGCTGGTACCAGGATTATGGCGTTTTGCCTTACGATGCAGAAGGTGCTGGCCCGTCGTCAGGATTGTTCGCATTCGAATCGGCACCCGGATTGCAGTCGTTCACTTTTTCTGCCTATGGAAATGTTCAGGTTTGGTCAGAAGGTGTTGGTCAAAAGCCAATTGCGGGGAAAAAACTTGCCGATGGACTGACGGCCTATCAAGTTAAGCTGTCAGATCCGAAACCCTCTTCATCCCAAATTGTGCTGAAGATTGATTATGAACCAGGCTACCGGGGTATGGCTGCAATACCTGCATACATCCGGCAAAGCTGTGGCACGGGAATCCTTGCCTTGGGCGACTGGTCCGAAATCGATGGATTAAAAGCCTATTCAGGCGGAGCGCTTTACCGGAAAAGTATCGCCATTTCTGCCGACGATGTAAAGAACAAACTGGAGCTCGATTTGGGAGATCTGGTCTCTTCGGCCGAATTGTTTGTCAATGGGAAAAGTGCCGGTATCCATTTGTCGCCACCCTGGAAATTTGATGTGACATCCTTTGCCAAACCGGGAGAAAACAAAGTGGAGGTAATGATTTACAATACACTCGCTAACAATTACACGACCATACCAACGAGTTACCGTGGATCCATTAAATCGGGGTTGATAGGACCGGTACAACTGAAAGTATTGAGCTCCAAATAAATCTGTTTACCAAAGCGTATAGAAATTTTATAAAGTATGAAACCAAAGGTATTTAGAAGTGAATTTGTGAAGTTAATGGGATTAGCAATCTTATTTTTAGTTTTTGGGGGTTCTTACAATGTATTTGGACAGGAGAAGGCTAAATACGACAAACTGTTTGTTTGGATCACTCCGGAAAACCCATGGCAAAAGACTCCGGAAATAACTATTTCGGAGCAGGATGTTACAACCCGTTTAAAACAAGGTCACCCCCGGCTTTTTATGACAGATTCCGTGATTGCCAAAATCAGGGAGCAATCAAAAACCGATGAACTTCTTGCCCGTTACATCAATGAGGTGATAGAACAGGCCAATACATCTATAGGTGCAGGAGAGGCCCGTAATGACCGGGAATTGATGAAGCGAATATTTGAATGGGGCTTTGCTTACCGATGGTCAGGCGACAACAAGTATCTGGAGCCGGCAAAATATAATCTCTTAAAACTCAGCGAACGCAATGAGTGGGATTGGTTTCACTTCCTGGGTGCCGGCGAAGCTTCTGCAGTTTCAGGCATTGGATACGATATTTTTTACCATGGATTGGATGAGCAAAGCAGAAAGCAGATTGTTCATGGCATGATCAAGAATGGTCTAAACCCCGGCGTTGCAGCTTATGGTGGCGCACCATTCGGCTGGTTTAAAGATGTACACCACAACTGGAACCAGGTATGCAATTCAGGCCTTATCATCGCAGCCCTGGCCATTGCCGAGGAGGGAGATGACAATTTATGGTATGCCAAATATATAGTTCCCAAGGCAGTACGATCGTTGGCGATGGCCATGAATGAGTATGCGCCCGACGGCTCTTATCCTGAGGGTCCCGGGTATTGGGGTTTTGGGACTTCCTATGCTATTCTGGGCTTGGAAGCTTTGAACAATTCCATGGGAACCGACTTTGGTCTCTCAAAATTTAAAGGCTTTGACCAGACATTTTATTATCAGTGGTATGTTACGGGTACCAGTGGAAACATCATGAGTTTTGCTGATGCAAGTCCAAACAACAAAAGAACTCCAAACGGACTAATGCTTTGGATGGCCAAACAATTTGGAAATCGGCTGCTTGCCAACAACGAACACGAATTGCTAAAAGCCTCAGGTAAAAAGGCCAGTACTTACGATGTCATGTTTTATGTTCCGCCAATCAAGGATACTGCAACAGCTATGCCGCTTGACCGCTATTTCAGGGGGCCGGTGGAGGTTGTTGCCATGCGCACAAGCTGGACAGATAAAAACGGACTATTTATTGGATTGAAAGCAGGTTATAGCCAGGCCAACCATGGACATCTGGATTTGGGAAATTTTGAAATGGATGCCTTGGGTGAACGGTGGTTCTATGATTTAGGAGGCGATGATTACTATCTTCCCGAATATTTCAACATGAACAGTACCCGATGGAATTATTACCGAACTGGCTCCAAAAGTCACAATGTACCTTTGATCAACAAAGCTAATCAGTATTACTTTGCTAACTCGAAGTTTATAAAAACAGACCTCAACAAAGAAAAAGCGACTGCAACAGTTGATTTGACTGAAGCTTACAAGGGTTTTGTGACATTCGCCAACAGATCCGTTACGATGGATAAAAAAGCAGGTACGATAATGATTAAAGACCTTTTTGCTTTAACCGGTGACTATACAATCACATGGGGAGCCACCACAGATGCCAAAATTACCACAAAAGGTAATTCTGCGATTCTTGAGCAAAATGGGAAAAGATTGTCAGCGAGAATTCTTTCACCGTCAGGTGCAAATTTTTATACTGAATCGGCAGAACAGCCTCCTCTGGAAAAAAAGAATGAAAAGGTAAACAGGTTGCTGATTGATCTAAAGGGGGAAAAGGGAGAGAACTGCATCATCCTTTTGCTTAAACCAATTGGCAGAAATAAATAGGATTGAAAGGCAGAATCAATGAAGGTTAAACATAGTGTCAGGATAGAAATAAAGTGAAATAGTTGCAACACCGTCAGAAATTGATCCGTCGCAATTTAGATCTTGTTGCCAACGATACGGTTTTTCTTATTCCCCAATATCATATACCATCAAAACACTCCCATGCCTGACCAGCAACATTTTGTTGTAGATGGAAGGGTGTGCCCAGTGGGGTCCTTCGCCACCCTTTACCTGAAAGGTGCTGATGACTTTCAAGTCGTTGGTATCGGGTTCAACCAGGGCCACATTTCCGCCTTTTTCTTCATAAAAGTACAGCATCCCATCGGCTGAAATAACGGATCCCTTGGTGAACCATGCTTTCTCCCAGTTGGTCTTCCCGGTTCCCCAATCCACGGAGGCCCAGTTTCCCCTGGTATTGTCCAGCATGGTGGAGCCATAAATTGCCCCATTCAGCAAAACCAATCCCCCGTGGTGCGTATCCAGCACCTCGTTTTTCCATTTTAGGGAAATTGATCTCCCATCGTCGGAAATATGGAAAAGCATGGCAGGCTGCTGGTTGCCATAGGTAATAAAGATGTCACCCCTGTAAAAAAGAGGGGTGTTGGCCGCTTCGCCCTTCCCTTTTTCGGTATGGAACTGAATGGTATTGTAACTCCACAGGATATTCCCGTTGTCTGCATCTATCCCGATCAGGTCGTTGGAGGTTTGTACCAGCACGATTTTCATGCCGGCCCATTCGACCAGAGAGGAGGAGGCATAGGATTTGCTGCCCCCCATGCTTTTGCTATTCCACAATAGCTTACCCGTTTTTTTGTGGTAGGCCACCAGGGTAGTTTGATCTCCTCCTGTCACATACAAGGCCGCCTCGTCTGTTAACAATACCGATTCCACATTTCCCCAGTGCATGTTTTTACCCTCGAAATCCTTTAGCGGCGCTTTTCTCCAGATCTCTTCTCCCCCGTTTGTGCTTAAGCAAACCAGGTCACCCATCCCCCCAACCAGGTAGATCCGGTCGTTTTCGATGGTGGGTGTTCCCCGCGATTCGGGATAGGTTCTGAACCATGCATGGCTGTATGTCTTTTCCCAAAGCAGTTTTCCATTCATATCACAAGCCGAAATTACATCCAGTGTATCGGATTTAAGCCCGGTCACATAAATAACATTTTTGTATACGACTGGCTGTGACAATCCTTTCCCGATGGTTTCAACCTTAAATTTCAACGTGGGTCCTTCGGCGGGCCATTTTTTCAACAGCCCCTTTTCAGGATAATTGCCATCGCGGGCAGGGCCCCTCCACTGCGAAATTTCATTGTCCGGGCTCAAAAGCAACAACAGGTAGGTGATAAAAAGTAGCATAGATTGTTTATTGGTAAATAGCCATTTTGGGGCATATGTTTTTTGTTTTATAAAGGAAAGAAAAAATCAGGATACCGGTTCTTTATTTGTCTCTTAATCATTATTTTCATCACCAAATTCTAAACTGACCGGCAATAGGAAGTTTAGAAAATTCCAATTGTAATTTGCATCATTCATTCAAATAGATACATTTGAGATACAATACCATACAAAAACACTCTACCTGCATGCGCTTCATTTCTACAATTATCCTGGTTCTAGTTACCTGCTACTCCTCTTTGGCTGAAGATCCCAAGAAAGATATAAAATTTAGCATTTATGGCTTCATTCGAAACGATTTTTACATGAATACCTACCAGGGTTTAAGCGCAACGAATGACTACTCTTATCTCTTTCCAAATTATATCGGAAAGGACCTGGAGGGAAATGATTACAACAAGCAAGCCTCTGCAAATCTTCTTTCGATCATCACCCGTGCAGGTGTCATCATCAAAGGTCCCGAAGTGCTTCATGCCAAAATGACCGGAACCATAGAGGCAGATTTTAGTGGCAAACCGGAAATGTACCTCTTCAGGCTAAGAAAAGCGTTTGTTCAATTTGATTGGGAGAAGACACAGTTGATAACTGGTCAGACCTGGCACCCATTTGGTGGTGGAAATAATATCCCAATTGTCACTTCGCTGGGACTTGGAAGCCCATTCCGACCATTGAACAGATCCGCACAAGTGAGAATTAATCATCGATTTGGTTTGGTTGAAGCCTCCTTGTCAACAGTTTACCAACATCAATACACCTCCCATGGTCCGCAGGGACAAACGAGTTTGTACAAAAGGAATGCCGTATTGCCAGAAATCGTAGCGGGCATCAATTTTACAAAAAACGGATGGATATTTGGCTGCAATATGGATTTCAACTCCATCCAGCCACGCGAAATGACTATCGGTGCCAATGGAACCAATTACAAAAGCAATGAGCTATTGTATAGCTACTCCTACATGGTATTCGGAATCGTGCAAAAAAATAAATTCTGGCTCTATTGCCAGGGTTATTACGGACAGAATTTGTCGCATGTGAACATGAACAGCGGCTATGGAGTAAAGAACTTTAATCCCAAAAATGGGAAAGAAGAATATACCAACTACAACTCCATAACTTCAGTGTTAAATATTACTTATGGGACCAAATGGCGTCCGGGTATCTTTGTGGGATATTCCAGGAACTTGGGGACCAATGATCCTTTGTATCAATTTAGCACCAATGGCAAAGTCGAAGCCAGGAGCTGGGGCCTTTCCCCCGAGATTCAGTCTCTCTATCGCATAAGCCCTTCCTTCAGCTTTACAGCTGACAATTTGAATCTTCAGTTTGAATATGAGGTTACCGGTGCAGAAAAAGGAACCGGTGCTTTCCAATTTGCAGACGGATTGTACGGTGAAAGCCACAGAAGTATCAACAACGGATTGAAGTTGGTTATGATTTACAACTTTTGAATCTATGCGAATTTCATTTAGCCTCCTGCTTGTTTTTATTGCGGTGGTCTCCTTTTCACAGGCGCAAACCGGCGAATCCAAAAGGAAACTGCAGGCAAGCGCTACTTTTAGCCTGAACAGCAATGGCATAGCGGCTATCCCGGCTTTTCCCCTGGGTAAGCCCGCCATGATGGCCTCCGTGTCACTGGCAAAGAACAGGTTCAGCTACGACCCCTTGCTTGCCTATGGCCTCGATTTCAGGCCCTGGTTTATCGACAACTGGTTTCACTACAAACTGGTTGTCAGGCCGGCATTTGAATTGAGGACAGGCTTTAACCTGAGTGCCTATTTCAGTGAATATACCCCCCCCGAAGAGTATGTCTGGCACTCGGAACGATATTATTCCTTTGAAGTGGCAGGGATCTACAAGTTCTCTCCTTTCAGCTCGCTCTCCTTGCTCTATTGGAGCGACCGGGGACAGGAACCCGAATCCATCCAGGGACATTTCCTCGATCTAGTCTGGGACAGAAACGAAATGAATATCGGGAAAAAGGTACAACTGAACCTGAATGTCCAGTTGTACTACATCAATTACAATGGAGACAACGACGGATTGTTCCTCTCGCCAAAGCTTTCATCTACCATCAGGGATGTCCCTTTCTCCCTCTTTTTTCAGGCCAACCAGGCATTAATCAGTAATATTACCCCATTCCCTGAATTCAAGTGGAATCTGGGAGTCTCCTATACATTGTGATGCTTAAAGATTTCTGGAGATCCTGGCGGGTTTTAAATTCCTGAAAATTAAAATCTTCTTGTTTATTTTGGCTCCTGACACCTGTTTATTAACTGATGTTCGTTGACATAAGGTAGGATGGGAATAATATCAATTACTAGTCCCTTACCTACGAAAATAGAAAGTATTGTCAATAAATCTGCACCTCAGCAATAGCAAAAGATGGACAGTGCATTTCAATCACATCAAGGTTTGTGACCATCCCCAAAGATGTTCCATCATGTCATAGCTAATCAAACATTTAAAGCATTGGTTGTCATCTCCAAATATCATTTTTATCAATAACAACTAAAAATAGAATTATAACTGTTCTAAAAATAAAAGGAACAAATTCGCACAGGAAAAACGGCTATCCCAATTTGTAGAATGCCAAAGAACTTCGAAAGAATCAACTTTTGATAGTTTATTGAGGAATACTCATTATATTTATCTATGAATAGCTTCTGATAGTTTAATTACCAATCAATTAATCTAAATAATGAATCAGGATAAAAAAATATTGGTCATAGATGACGTACCTGAAAACCTCTTATTGGTTCGTGCAATGCTTGAAAGAAGCCATCCTGAATACAAAATACTTCTGTCCACTTCAGGAGAGGAAGGATTTGAACTTGCAAAGCGAGAATTACCAGAAACTATTCTACTAGATATTTTTATGCCGGGACTAAATGGTTTCGAGACATGCCGAAAAATTAAATCGACTGAAAGTACGAGTCATATTCCTGTTTTTATGATTTCGGCCGGTGGTAACAGTCCCGAAATAAGAGTAGAAGGACTAAGGGCAGGAGCTGATGCAATTATCTCGAAGCCACTGGAAAAGGAAGAATTCATTGCATTTGTCAATGTGATGCTACGCATAAAAAGTGCAGAAGACAAGCTAAAGAAGCGAAATCAGGAATTAGAAATATTCATACGTAATCAAATCAATGATTTTCAGCAAACCGAAGAGCGCTTTATACAGGTTTCGGGTTATGCACTCGAATTTTTCTGGGAGATAAACGACAGAGGTATTGTAACCTATATAAGTCCGGTTGTCGGGAAAATTTTAGGTTACCGTCCGGAGCAGATCGTTGATCAAATGTGCATTTTCCCCCCAAATAGGGGGCGAAAGGTAAAGGCTTCCTTCAATATTCCCAAGCTAATACTTGATTTAAATAGTGAATTTAGAGATATCCAACTTATTTTCAGTACTATAAATGGTGATAAGGTTTGGATGGCTGCAAGCGGATTTCCTTTGAGGGAACCATCGGGAAAGATTGTTGGTTACAGAGGTGTTTGTCAGGATATTACCGCTCGTGTGAAAACAGAGACTGAACTAAAGAAAAGCCTCAAGCAAATAAATGAATATCAGTCCAGTTTAAAACAATTGAATGCTGACAGGGCTATTGCGGAAGAAAATGAGCGACGAAGAATTGCAGCATACCTGCACGATGGACTAGGTCAGAACCTTTCGCTGGTTAATCTTCGGCTTACAGCTTTGTTAGATTCAGATTTGACACCCAAAGTTGAAAAAAGTATCAGAGAATCAGTTGACCTCGTGAGTAAAGCAATCAATGAAACGCGATTGCTGACCTACGACCTTAGTCCACCAATTCTTTATGAGCTGGGATTGATTCCTGCCATCACCTGGAAGCTGGGGGAGATTGAAAATAAATACCATATCAATACAATTCTTGAAAATAACGCAAAAAATGCAAAAATCACCATCGACAAAAGGGTGCTGTTGTATCGTGTGGTCTCAGAGTTGCTCAACAATATTATAAAACATGCAGGTGCAAATTTAATTCAAGTAAGTGTTTCAGAATTAGAAGATAAATTATATATTTCGGTAACAGATAATGGAGCAGGTTTTGCATGCAGTGAACAAGCGGAACTGATGGCAAAGGGTGGTTTTGGCCTGTTTAGTATCAGGGAAAAACTGGATAGTATACATGGTTCATTGGTTATTGAATCAGAATGCCATTCAGGAACTAAAGCAACAATAGAGATACCACTATAAGACTAGTTTTTATGTCGATTCGTATTATTATTGCAGATGACCATCAGTTATTTCGGGAAGGATTGGCCAATCTTTTAACCGATTCAGAAGAAATCGAAATTTTAGCTCAGGCCGGAGATGGCAGAGAAGCCATTGACAAAGCCAAAGAATTGAAACCCGATGTGATAATAATGGATATCGGAATGCCGGTTTTGGATGGGGTGGAGGCTACCCGTCAATTGTTACTGGAGTCACCAGGATCGCGGGTGATTGCTTTGTCGATGCACGCCGATAAGCAGTACATCAAAGGCATGTTTGAAGCTGGAGCCTGCGGTTATCTTTTTAAAAATTGCGCATACAACGAACTAATTAGGGCGATTCGGACCGTTCATGAAGGGAAAAAGTACCTAAGCGAACGGATTACAGAGATCATGATCCATGATTATTTGCGAAAAGAAGAGACAATACCCGTTGGTGATTCTGAATTAACCGAACGGGAATCAGAAATAATGAAATTAATTGCCGAAGGTGTTTCTGTCAGCGAAATTTCGGATCAATTGTTTGTAAGCATAAAAACCATCGGTACCCACAAACAACACATTCTGGAAAAACTAAATCTGAAATCGACTACCGATATCGTAAAATACGCCATCAAAAAAGGAATCATTTCGCTGGATTAGTTTTCTTTCCTTACCTTAAAATCAGCATTTCGCACCCCCAATATCAGCATTTTGCTGATTGACCAGTACCCCTGTGCTCTTTACTTTTGAATCAAATAATCTGATAACCTCTTATCGTGGATTTATTTGATTTCATAGAGCAGTTTCCAGAGGAAAAAGATTGCCTCGAATATTTCATTTCCATACGCAGTAAAGCGGGTATTCAATGCCAAAGATGTGGCCACCACGACCATATTTGGATATCAGGCCTCAATCAGTTTGAATGTGCAAAATGCAAAAACCACATCAGTATAAAAAGCGGTTCTGTCATGGAAAACTCAAAACTGCCCATTAAATACTGGTTTATGGCCATTCAACTAATTACTTCGGACACCGAAAGAAATACCATTTCAGAAATTCAGGAAAAACTAAACGGTGCAGAGCCTGAGCAGGTAAGCCAAATGCTGGCCAAATTAAATTCATGTTTAGACAATCCGGAAAATGGCCAATCGTTCGACCAACTTCTTCTGGCTTGTGTTGCCAACCACCATCATCCACCCGTTATACCCAAGATCGGTCAAAACAAAAAAATCGATTGAGCTATTATAATTCAACAATTTACAGGAAAACAAATTAAAACAAAACCATAAAAACCAACCTCATGAAAAAATTGTACTTAACATTAATTTTTCTGGCAAGTTCAATGTTGCTATGGTCGCAGTATACCAAACCAGAATTGATGTATTACAAATTTAATGCTTCGGGAAACCAGCCCAATAGTGCCAGTTCTCCAGTCGGCAACAACCCTGCTACCTTAGACGGACAAACTATCGGTAGTACCGGCCAGTTTGGAACTGCACTCATAGGCAATGGAAGTGGTTCCAATTTGAACCGACTGAACACTGGTTGGGCAACCTCACTTCCGAGTACTGGATGGACCATTTCCTTCTGGCTGAACAATTTTCCACCAACTTCCCCTACAACCTATTACTATTTCGGTGATGGCAGTGCAGGTGGTTTCAGATGTTTCACCGGGGGAGTTGCTCCGGTTGGGGGTCTTATTCTGCGCGGCACCGGTTTTACTGATGTGAAGATAGAATCTATCCCTGCCACTCCAACAGTCTATCACATTGTATATACAGGTAGTGCGGTTAAGATATATAAAAACGGTATTTACGTTAATGAGGTTGCCCAAGCCGCCAAGTCATTTAGCGGTGCAGGGCCTTTCCTCGTCGGAGGATACAGTTCCTCAAATAGCTTAAGCAACGGAACCCTGATGGATGAGTTCCGAATGTACAACCGGGCGCTTCCAGATGAAGAGGTGGCTGCTACATGGAATATAGATTATGATAATTACACTTTCGTAACCACACAAGCTGTTTCTTCTATAGCTGCAACCACTGCAACGGGAAATGGCAATATTACCAATCTGGGTTCGCCCAACCCAACTCAATATGGGATGGTATGGAGTACTTCAACAAATCCAACAGTAGCACTGACCACGAAAACAGAACAGGGTTCAACAAGTTCAACAGGAGCATTCACATCGAATATAACAGGTTTATCACCCGGTACGCTTTATTATGTAAAAGCTTACGCAACAAATACCAGTGGGACAAGCTATGGAACGGAAGTGAGTTTTACAACATCAGTAGCGGTAGTGGCCCCAACAGCAACTACCAACGCCGCAACCAGCATTACTGCCGCAGATGCAACTTTAAACGGTAGCATCAATGCAAATAGCGCCAGCACAACGGTTACTTTCGAATATGGTACTACAACCAGTTATGGCACGTCTGTAACAGCCGTTGAAAGCCCGGTCACCGGTAGTTCTGCAACTTCAGTGAGCAAAGCAATTACCGGATTAACAGCTAGTACTTTATACCATTACCGGGTAAAAGGGGTAAGTGATGGCGGAACCACCAATGGGGTGGATCAAACGTTTACAACATCGGCAGCAAGCTTAACATTGACAAGCAATGCTGCAGGCAATACCATCTTTTCAGGAACATCAGTAACATTTACTGCAACCCCCTCAGGCAGTTCTGCCACCAATTATCTCTGGAAAAAGAACGGAGTTGTGATTTCAGGTGCGACCAATTCTACTTTAACCACTTCTGATTTGGCAAATGGAGATGTTATCTCTGCACAATTGTCAGCAAATTCAGGAACCATAGTTAGCTCCAATTTGGTTCTGCATTTGGATGCCGGAAATCAGTCCAGCTATCCAGGCTCAGGATCAACCTGGAGTGACATCAGTGGGAATAACAACAATGCATCATTGCCTTCAACTTTAGTCTCTTCCTATTCTACTTCCATTGGAGCTGGCAGCTTTAATTTTCAGGGAAGCAGCAGCACAACAATTCAAAGTAATGCGATGAGCAATTGGAACATGCCAGCTTCCAATGCACTGTCAGTTGAAACATGGATAAAGCGGACCAATTATGGCAATTATCAATTTTGGTTCTCAACACCAGATCTTTATTACCGTCTTGGTGTTGATCCGAGTGGTTATCTATTTTGGGATATGGCACATTATGTTGACAGAAGCTCAGGGATCCTAATTACGGAGGGAGTCTGGCACCATATTGTCTATACTGCTGGTATTGAATCTGGGAATATTACTACCAGGGTTTATTTGGATGGAGGGGCAGTTGCAAGCCAAAACGAAGGGATTGGTTCACTTTCCTCCTTCACTGATTACTTAATTGGAGATGGCCAGGATCCGGGGCATCATCCATTAAATGGCAACATGGGCCTTATGAGAGTCTACAATAAAACGTTATCTGTATCAGAGGTTTCGCAAAACTACAATGCTGAAGTTAGTCGCTATAACACAAGTGTATTAAGTTCAAATTCAATAACAATGACCGTAAACCCTTCACCTTCTGCAACAGTCTCATCGGTCTCTGTTCCCGGTAACGCAACATACACAATCGGACAAAATCTTGATTTCACGGTTAATTACAGTGCAGCAATCACAGTAAATACCGGAGGTGGAACTCCTTATATTCCGATCACACTCAATACAGGAGGTATTGTAAATGCCAGCTATTTAAGCGGCAGTGGATCCGCGGCACTTGTATTCAGATATACCGTTGTATCCGGAAATGCAGATAACGATGGAATTTCAGTAGGTTCAGCGATTACACTCAATGGTGGAACCCTGAAAAATGGTTCAAGTGTGGATGCCAATCTAACATTAAACAGTGTTGCCAGTACAACCAACGTAAAGGTGGAGGCCATTCCACCAACGATAACCAGTGTAAATTCAAGTACAGCAGACGGAACTTACAAGGCTGGAGATGTAATTTCAATCCAGGTCAATTTCAGTGAAATAGTCAACCTGACCGGCACTCCGCAACTTATACTTGAAACAGGTACCACTGATCGGGTCGTCCAGGTTTTCAGTGGCGCCACAACCAGCACCCTGACTTTTAATTACACTGTAGCGGCAGGTGACTTCAGTACAGACCTGGATTGCCAAAATACAACAGCCCTGCAGGGAGGAAATATCTACGATGGAGTAGGCAATGCGGCAATACGGACCTTGCCAGTACTTGCAACTGCCAACTCGCTGAGTAGCAACAAAAATATTGTTATTGATGGTGTGGCTCCAACTGCAACCATCGTAGTAACCGACAACGCGCTCAGGACGGGTGAAACATCTTTGGTAACCGTTACCTTCTCCGAAGCAGTTTCAGGCTTCACAAATGCTGACCTGACCATTG
>CAZVTL010000010.1:0-33712 GCA_964630075.1 uncultured Tangfeifania sp. | reverse complement strand
AACTTCTGTTGATGACCGTGACAACGTTGTCAAGCAGATTGAGCTGCACATGTACCGGTTCACAGCTGTTTTGCATGAAGTAGTATCCTGCATTGGGATTGAGGTAATAGTCGTAGACCTGCCATACCACACTGGGGAAGGCTGCATTGAGCTTCCAGAGCATGATGCCGCCGATGTCGTTCAGACGGTGGCCGGCGGCTTCAAAAGTACCCTGGTAGCCCGTGGCATTCATCAGCTGCATTTTGTCGGAAAAATCTTCCATGGAGGTTGGTGCTCCATATCGGCTGACCATGGCTTCGTAGTATTTGTCGTACCTTCCATTGCCGGTGGCAGCATCGTGGTAACCCCAGGAGTGGTTGAGGGGGAAGGGCAATTTGGAGTCCCAAACCAGGTTGGGGATGATCCTCGCCAGCGAGCTGAATGGAGGTTGGGAGGGAAGTCCTGTCTCATCCTTGAATACCCAGTCCTTGGCATTATCGGCCAGACGGTAGTACTCTTTTGAATCCTGCCAGGTGTAAGGCCCGCTGCTGTATACGCCGGAAGCTTTGTTGTCGGGCCAGGAACCGCTGAAGTCGGCAGGTAGTTTGGCGTGGCCGGAGGAGCTCGGGATAAAGGGCCTTGTTCCATCGAGTTGAATCACGCTTTGCCGCATTCTTTCGTAAACATCCTTGCGGATGTGGCCTTCGTTTCCACCGGTCCAAAGCAACAGGCTGGCATGGTTGCGGATCCTGTAGATGGTGCTGGTCACATTTTTGACGAAGATTTCAGGTTCCAGCGGCCATTCTGTGGAGCCTTTGAACTCCCCGTGGGTATCACCGGTCACCCAGAAATCGGACCATACCAGCAATCCGTAACGGTCGGCAAGGTCAAAGAAGATGTCGGGAGGGGTTACCCCTCCTCCCCAGATTCGCACCAGGTTGATGTTGGAATTCCTGCATAGGTGAAGCTCTTTGTCATAGCGGGCAGAATCACGGTTCAGGAGCATATCCGGCACCCATGCTCCCCCGGTGAGTTGAATGCGGCGTCCGTTGACATAGAAATCACGACGCAGGAATTTGCCGGGTACCTCCACTGCCTTTGTGGCGACTGTGCGTATTCCGAAAAGGAAGGTGGTGTCGTCGTTGAGCGTGCCATTGGCTTCGAATTGAAGCCGGATACGGTACAAATTGGCAATGCCCGAACCATTGGGCCACCACAGCCGTGGTTGTTTTAGGAGTAACGCAGCGGTGTTGTCGGCATTCAGGTTCACAGTGGTATGAGCTCCAGCTGCAATTTCAATCGGTTTTGTGATTTTCAGCGCGGAGCCAACGAAGTTTTCAGGAGAGATGGTAACGGTAAGGTTTCCCTTGCTTTTGAGTTGGCTGTGGTTGGAGAGGTTGAGATTCAGTGACAATTTGGCAACCGAGGTATCGGGAAGATTGGGGAGGTCGGTGATTACCTGGGGTTGAACGATGGTCACATCACCGGTAGTCCTTAGCAGGACCGGTTGCCAGATCCCCATGTTCCGGTCGCGGGCAGGAGGAACCCAGTCCCAACCCACCGAGCAGACCATGGTGACATTCTTGCCGATATCCCCGGTAGGGCCCCCGTTTTCGAAGAAATCGTCAAATGCTTTGAGCTGCTCTTTTGCCGGTAAGCCGGGGAAATCGAGCGGATAGATTTTTACTGCCAGGACATTCTCCGCACCTGCTTCAATTTTTTTGCTCACGTCGAAACTGTATTCTGCGAACATGCCGGCCATCTGGGTGGAATCGGCAATGGGTTGTCCATTCAGCCATACTGCAGCACGGTAGTTGATTCCTTTGAATATCAGCTGGAAATGACGACCCTTGTCGGTAGCTGGAACCTTGAAGGAGGTACGGTACCAGTAGGGCTTCTTCCAGGGATTACCGACATTGGGCAGATGGCTGTATTGCTCCAGGTTGTAGGTTTTGTTGAAAGCATCGGAGGCATCGGGGATCTGCATGTTGTTCATCCCGGAGTAGGGATCGGGATAAATACGGTTGGCTACCAATCCGGTGAGTACTGTGGATGGAACTGTAACCGGAAACCAATGGACATTGGATCGGTATTCGGCAGTGGAGATGATTTCACCCGGCACCTGAATCAGCTCACTGGATTGAAGTTCAAACCGGGTAAGTTTTTCCTGTTTGATTTTTTGCGATTGTGCAAAGGAATTTTGGGTCCCCAAGATTAACAGGATCAGCAGAATCGAAAAGATTTTCATGGTAATGTGTTGGTTTAAAAAGCCAGCAGGAGTTTCATGGTGTGAACTCCTGCTGGTTGTTATGGCATTGTGTAAGGATCAAAGATTTTCGCCGTATACGAATCCGTCACGTGCAGGCTCCTTGATATAGGCATCCAGTTCCGGATGGTTGGTGACCTTCATGTTTTTGGCATCGTATTCGATCCGGGTATTGAACCGTTGCGCCAAAACCCCTGTAAGTGACATCTCCATCAGTTGGGTGGCATAATCGAAATTGGAGCCGGGTGTTTTGTCATTTTTGATGGCATCGATCCATTCGCGTTGAGGATTTTCCTGAAAAGTACGTGGAATGGTCTGTGCGGGTAGGTTGGGTTTGAAAGCCTCCCATTCGGGCATTGGCATCAGCAATCTAGGGTCATTGGGTCTTCCCCCGGTGATCAGGGAGTGCTTGTCGCCTACCATGATCATGCCGCTGCCAGCCAGTTTTTCCACTTTCCATTCCGGACGGATTTCTGGTTTCAGGCCCCCTTCATACCAACGCATTTTAACAGGAACCTTGTTGCCACGGGCAGGGAAATCCCAGCGAATGACCGCCTGGTCGGAGACAAATCCAGTGTCCGGGACCGGTGTCTTGAATTCTGCTTCCACCACATCCGGCATGCCCAGGTCGAGCGACCAGAATGGTGCATCCAGGGTGTGGCAGCACCAATCGCCCATCTCTCCGTTGCCAAAATCGAACCAGCTGCGCCAGGTCTTTGGGGCATAGATGCCGTTGTAAGGGCGGTAGGCTGCTGGTCCCAGCCACAAATCCCAGTCGAATCCGGCAGGAATGGGTTGCTCTGCCGGTGGAAAGCTCTCCGGTTTGTTGAAATATTTGTTGGGACCAAAATCAGGTCCGTCGAACCAGGCAATAACTTCCGTAACATTTCCAAGGAGACCCGCTTCGTACCACTCTTTGACCAGCCTGATTCCATTGGTGGCATGTCCCTGGTTGGCCATCTGGGTAACGACCTTGTAATGGTGAGCGGCTTTTTTCAGTGTGCGCAATTGCCAGATGTTGTGTGCCAGAGGTTTTTCAACAATGACATGTTTTCCCAACTGCATGGCAGCCATAGCGGCAGGAAAATGGGAATGGTCCGGGGTGCATACCATTACGGCATCAATCTCCTTGTGCATTTTGTCAAACATCACTCTGTAATCCTTGAAACGTTTGGCATTGGGCATGGCTTTGTAACCTTCGGCGGCACGGTTGTCATCAACATCACATAGGGCAACGATGTTCTCGTTCCATTTCTCATCCTTCTGGTTGATCAATTTGCTCCAGTTGCTCTTCCCCTGCCCGCCAACGCCAATGACGGCAATGTTGAGTCGCCCGGATGGGGAGCAGCTCAAAAGATTGGGAATAAACACTGCACCTGCGCCCAGCAGGGATGCCGATTTGAGAAAGTCTCTTCTGGTAGGAGTCATAAGGGTTTAATTTATTTTGTTTGTTGTTTCGATGTCAAAATGGTGCTTTAATTTGGCAGCACAATTTAATAATTTTTACCCTGATCCTATCAATAAAAAAGAGCCCCGTTTGTTGAGGGCTCTTTTTTATTAGAGTGCTTTGTGGGTTCCATCGCAATAAGGTGGATTTTTACTCTTTTTGCAGCCGCAAAGATACTTTGGTCCGGTGACCTCCGGTTGGAAGGGCAGTGGCACAAATTCGCTTCCGCGATGGGATCCATCACAGAAAGGTTGATTTTTGCTTTGACCGCAGGCACACCAGTAATAAGATTTCCCGGCTTCCAGTTCAACAACATAAGGTGCTTTCTGCGCAATTTTTGGTTCCATAATTTTTACTTTGTTAAAAGATTAAAGATATATATATTATTTTATTGATTTACAAATTTATAGGTACTTCCATCAACAACAACTCTGCATTGCTTTCGGCTTGTATGGAGATCGTTTCAATGCCTGTAATTCCTAAGCCATCACGGGCGTTGAGGCGCTGTCCGTTGAGGCTCATGGTCCCGTCAAGCAGAAATGCATAAACACCGTTTCCTTTTTCTTTTAGGTGGTATGATGTCGAATACCCTTTGTCAAATTTTCCCAAATGGAACCATGCCTGCTGGTGGATCCAGACTCCTGCGTCATTGGGGTCGGGCGAAAGAATTTGTTGCAGGGCATTGTACCGTTCTTCGGGATTTAAAGTAATCTGGTCATACCTGGGAACTACATTCCGTTTGTTCGGGAATACCCATATTTGAAGAAATTTGACGGGTTTGTCGCTGCTTTTGTTGTATTCGCTGTGTGTTATGCCCCTTCCAGCACTCATCACCTGGATGTCACCGTGCCGGATGACACTAATGTTCCCCATGCTGTCCCTGTGTTCCAGGTCACCTTCCAGGGGAATGGAGATGATCTCCATGTTGTCGTGGGGGTGGGCTCCAAAACCCATGCCTGGCTCTACCATATCATCGTTCAGTACCCTTAGTGCCCCAAAGTTCATTCGTTCAGGATGGTGATAATTTGCGAAACTGAAAGTATGCCTGCTGTGAAGCCAGCCGTGGTTGGCATCACCGCGTGTATCTGCCTTGTGAAGTATCGTTTTGATCATCGCTTTTTCTTTCAATAATAGCAGACCCCTGCTGGGGTCTTATTTTTTTTTAGAACAATTCTTTTTTGTAAGCTCTCTATCGTTTACGTATACAATGGCAAGTATGAAACAGTTTTCGGCAAATTTTTCTGATCCAAAATTTTGTCCTTTTGAATGCTTTTTGCCATTGCGAAAGTATCCAGAAAAATGATACTGCTTTTTAAGTGACAGAAATAGTGATGCATACGAAAACGTGAACAAAAATACATATAAATATGTTACAACATATAATGTTTATACATATCTTTGCAAAATATTAATTAAATTTATTGCCATGAATAGTGAAATATCAAAAAAGAGCATAGTAATTGCCTGGATCATCGCAGGGTTGTTAACCGCACTTTTCCTTTTTAGTGCTGCAGGCAAGCTATTCTTGCATCCTGAGCAGATGGAACAGATGAAATTGGGGGATTGGCGAGTCATCATCGCATTGGGAGAGATATCCTCTGCCCTGTTGTTTCTGATTCCCCGTACCAACAAATATGGCACTTTGCTGCTCAGTTCATACATGGGAGGAGCCATCATCATCCACATGATGAATGGCATAGGCATTGGTATGCCGGTGTTTGTATTGCTATTGGTATGGGTGGTAGGATTTTTAAGGAATCCTGATCTATTTAAACTTAAAATATGATGAATACCAAAAATATTGAACTGGTATTGTCACCCCCGGAGCCACATTATGTTGGGGACGGATTCAGGGTACACAATTTTATACCGGGAGGTTACCGTGCCGATATGGAAAGAATGAATCCATTCATTATGCTGGATTATGGTGCCAAGCATTACTTTTCACCCACAGACCGGGTGAGGGGTGTCGGGGTGCATCCGCACCGTGGTTTCGAGACTGTCACCATTTCTTACAAGGGGAGTGTGGCACACCATGACAGTACCGGTGAGCATGGGGTGATCGGTCCGGGGGATGTCCAGTGGATGACCGCTGCATCCGGTATCCTTCACAAGGAGTACCACGAAAAAGAGTTTAGCAGGGAAGGTGGAGAGATGCAGATGGTGCAGCTCTGGGTGAACCTTCCTGCCAAGGATAAAATGAGCGCCCCCAAATACCAAAGTCTTACCAACGATCAGATCAGTAAGGTTTTTTTGGAAAAGGATGGAGGAGTTGTAGAGGTCATTGCAGGATCCTATCGGGATGTTGGTGGCAGTGCGACCACCTTTTCACCGGTCAATCTGCTCAATGTGAAGCTCAACATGGCATCTGGTGCCGATTTTTCGTTCCCTGCTACTTTTAATACCGCATTGCTGGTGTTGGAAGGTCAGGTAACCGTAAACAAAACGGAGGAGGTATTGACCAACCATTTTGCCCTTTTTAAGAACGATGGGGAATCATTTTCAGTTGAAACAACCGATGGTGCCGTTGTTTTGGTGATGAGTGGTGAAGATTTAAAAGAGCCGATTGTGGCGCATGGGCCATTTGTGATGAATACCAGACAGGAAATTGTGCAGGCTTTTGAAGATTTTCAAAAGGGGAAATTCGGGTATCTGGCGGATTAAATTCAAACGTTGAAGCGTTATGCTTCAGTAGATTTACTGTCGCGCAAGGAACGCAGGGAAACGCAAGCTTATTAATTATTTTTTTGCGTTACTTTGCGTTCTTTGCGCGACAAAGTATTTTCCGGGATTTCATTGTTTTCGACTGAATCCTGATTGTTGCAAGGACCAAATTGACATTTATATGACCATCGAAGAGGAGCTCAAAGGTCGTTTTAGAAACGATTACCACAAGGGATTGATCAATCTTAACTATACCGCCAAGCAGTTGAGTTATGAATTTTTTCAAACCCTTAAAAAGCATGGGATTGCAGAACAACAGTACAATGTTTTGAGAATTCTCCGGGGCTTCAGGAGTGAAGCACCGCTCACCATTGGCTTTATCAAGGAGCGAATGCTGGACAAGGATTCGGATGTTAGCCGAATAGTAGACAGGCTCTTTGAAAAGGGTTTGCTGGATAGAAAGGAAAATCCTGGTGACCGTCGTCAAAAATCGGTGCAAATTACCGAAAAAGGGTTGTCATTGCTTGACAGTATGTTCGAATGCGAGAAAACTGCAGATACCATGCTTGACAATCTTACCACAGCCGAAATCCGGGAGCTGAACAGATTGTTGGATAAAATAAGGAGCAAGGAGCTCAATAAATAGTCAGATAATCAGAGATATCTGTAAAAGGGAAGTGATCAATCCTCCGGTAGGATTGGATCGCTTCCCTTTGCTGTTTTGTCATTATTTAGAACCTTATTAAATTCTCTATATAGTTGTATTACTGTCTGATCATTGATAAATTTACAAAAAATAATTTTGAGATCAGACCATGAAGCTAATAGCCACTCTTTTACTACTTTGTTCCTCCCTGGGTTTTACTGCAGGGGCGCAGGAAATCACCAAATGGCGCAACGAAAATGCGACCGGGAGATATTCAGCCGACAAAATGTTGCCGGTATGGCCAGCCGATGGCCCACAGATTATTTGGACCTTCGACAAGTCGGGCAAGGGATTCTCTTCGCCGGCGTTCGCCAATGGGAAAATTTACCTCAGCGGCATGGTGGATGGCCGGGCCCTCTTGTTTGTGCTGGATTTGAATGGCAAGGAGCTCCAAAAGTTTGACTACGGGAAGGAATTTGAGGAAAGTTACCCCGGTAGTCGTTCAACCCCTACCATTGCCGGAGATCTGGCCTACCTGCTTACCGGGAATGGCAGGCTTGTTTGCCTGGATTTGAAATCTGGCCAGGAGAAATGGATCAAAGATCTCTTTACCCAATTGGATGGTGCCAATATCACCTGGGGTGTTACCGAATCTTTGCTGGTGGAAGGTAATGTTCTGTTCTGTACCCCTGGGGGCAAAATCAACAATGTGGTGGCATTGAACCGTATGACCGGAGATTTGATATGGAGCTGTCCGGGTTTGGGAGAGCTCTCAGCCTATTGTACTCCTTTGCTGGTGAAGCTGCCTGCAAGGCAGCTGCTCGTCACCCATACCGCCAGTCATGTCCTGGGAATTGATGCCTCCAATGGCAAATTGCTCTGGAATTTTGGACATCCAAACCAATGGTCAGTCCATCCCAATACGCCGCTTTATGCCGATGGGAAAATTTTTGTATTCAGTGGCTATGGCCAGGGAGGGGAGATGCTGCGGTTGAGTGCGGATGGAAGTGCCGTTACCCAGGAGTGGGCAGTGAAAGGTTTTGACAGTAGAATGGGTGGTGCTGTGTTGATGAATGGATATATTTACGGATCCGGGGATACCGATCGGAACTGGCAATGCATTGACTGGAAAACGGGGGAGAAAAAATACAGCTCTTCGGCAGTTGGAAAGGGTGCGGTGATTGCGGTGAATGATAAATTGGTTGGCTATTCAGAAAAAGGGGAACTCTTCCTGGCAACTGCCGATCCTGCCGCATTGACGGTCCTCAGTAAAACCAAAGTGTCACTGGGCTCTGAGCAACATTGGGCACATCCTGTTGTCGACAAAGGCATATTGTACCTGCGTCATGGTAATGTTTTAATCGCTTACAAAATTTCTCAGTAAACCTTTAAAATTTCGTGAAAAAACTAAATTTAGCGCTCTTCCTTTTTCTGATCTCATTTGCGGCTTTTTCTCAAATTGCACAGTGGCGTGGTCCTGCCCGTGATGGTAAATTTCTGGATTCAGGACTGCTTAAAAAATGGCCCGATGGCGGACCAGCGCTCTTGCTGAAAGTGGAGGGCATCGGCAAAGGTTACTCCTCTGTCATCGCGACCGATCAATATATTTTTGCCACCGGGATGATCGACACGCTTGATTATCTCACTTGTCTCACACCCGATGGCAGCATGAAGTGGAAAGTGGCTTACGGACGGTCGTGGAAAAAATCCTTTCCTGATTCACGCAGTACGGTGACTATTGATGCGGACCGGGCATACGTCATCAGTGGTACCGGTGAACTTGCCTGTATCAATGTGGCCGACGGTCAGATTCGATGGAAAGTTGATGTTGACAAGGATTACAATGCCGACTGGCATATCTGGGGCGTTTCAGAATCCCCGCTGGTTGTTGACGACAAAGTCATTTGTACACCCGGTGGTAAAACTACCTCTGTGGTGGCATTTGATAAAATGACCGGAAAGCTTATCTGGCAAAGTGAATGTGTGGGTGGTCAGCGTTCCTATGCCTCCCCGACGATCTATACTTACAACCAGTTGCGATTTGTTCTGGCAGTTACTGCGACGCATCTCATCGCACTGGAACCCGCCACAGGTAAAGTTGCCTGGAGTTTCAAATATTATGATCAAGCCAAATGGGACGACCAGCCCGGCTTGATCTGGACCAATACCCCCACCTTCAAGGGTCGGGAGATCTTCCTCTCCATGGGATACGATTACCGAAATGTGATGGTTCAGATGAACGAAGCGGGAACAGCAGCTACCGAAAAATGGAGCAACCTGGTTCTGGACAATCACCACCATGGCCTCATTGAGATGGACGGATTTATTTATGGCTCGAACTGGATCAGCAATGGCAAAGGAAAGTGGGTCTGTATGAACTGGGAAAACGGTGAAGTGAAATTTGAATCTGACTGGATCAACAAGGGCGCGCTGGTATTAGCGGACGGCCTCTTCTATGTATTGGAAGAGAAAAGTGGTACCGTTGGTTTGATTCAGCCAAATCCGGATAATTTCGAGGTGCTGAGTTCTTTCAAACTGCAGGGAGGTAGCGGGCCATTCTGGTCGCACCCCTTTATTGCCAATGGGAAAATGTACCTCAGGCATGGGGATGTGCTGTTTGTGTACAACATCAAGGCGTAGGGCAGAGAGCATGGAGCTAATTGTTGACAGCTAACCACTATAGCCAGATGTTGAATAAGAAGTATTTTGAGCATTATTGTAAATCGTTAATCGAAGATAGAATAAGTTGGGAAAGCCCTATAATTATTATTTGTGGACTTCAGCAGCATTGCTGTTGGTGCTTTTCTCCTGGTGGCAGCTGAAGGACCCAACCCGTGACTTTGCTGTGAGCAATGCCGGGGATGACAAAAGAGGGGTCGATTCAGCCGCTGTGAGCGAGGTGGTGAATATCGGCGAGAAATTTGAGCGATTTGGATCCTCTGTGAGCAGCTACAAAGGAACCTGGAACCGTTTCAGAGGGGCAGACTATGACAATATCCTCAAAAATTCGCTGCCATTGATGAGCAAATGGGCCCCGGATCAACCCAAAATATTGTGGTCTGTAGAGTTGGGCGAGGGGCATGCCGGAGCAGCGATCTACGAGGGCAAAGTGTTCGTCATGGATTATGACGAAACCAAACGGGAGGATGCCTTGCGCTGTTTCTCCCTTGCAGACGGCAAAGAGGAGTGGCGTCGCTCTTACAATGTCAGTTTGAAGCGAAACCATGGAATGTCAAGGACTGTTCCGGCTGTCACGGCGGATTATGTGCTGACCATTGGCCCAAGATGTCAGGTGATGTGCGTCAAACGCGAATCCGGTGACCTGGTATGGACGATGGATCTGGTACGGCAGTACCAGGCAGAGGTTCCCCTCTGGTTTACAGGGCAGTGTCCCATGATCGACAACAACAGGGCAATTCTGGCTCCTGGCGGTAGTACCCTGATGGTGGCAGTTGACTGTACCAGCGGAAAGGTGCTTTGGGAGACCCCCAATCCGGGCGGATTAAAAATGTCACACTCATCGGTCATGCCCTGGACCCTGAATGGCAAGAAAATGTATGTTTACAGTGCCGTTGGTGGTGTCGTCGGAGTTTCGGCTGAGGGTGCCGATGAAGGGAAATTGCTATGGGTTACCAAAAAATGGAACCATTCGGTGGTGGCACCTGCACCGGTTTGTTTTCCCGATGGAAAGATTTTGCTGACAGCAGGTTATGGTGCCGGAAGCATGGTGATTCAGGTTGCTCCCGACAATGGCGGTTACAAGGTGGAGGTATTGAAAGAGTACCTGCCAAAGGATGGCATGGCCAGCGAGCAACAGACCCCATTGGTCTGGAATGGACTCCTCTTCGGAATACAACCCAAGGATGCCGGCCCTTTGCGAAACCAACTGATTTGCGTTAGTCCCGATGACGTCACAAAGGTAGTCTGGACATCGGGCAAGGAGAACCGATTTGGTCTTGGGCCCTACCTCATTGCAGACAATAAGATGTACGTCTTGAGTGACGATGGAACCCTTACCATCCTCCAGCCTGATAGCAAAAAGTACATCCAGCTGGACCAAAAGAAATTATTTGATGGCCAGGATGCCTGGGGCCCGATCGCCGTTGCTGACGGGTTTATGGTATTGCGTGATTCGAAAACAATGTATTGTATCAACGTAAAAAAATAAGAGGATGAGCCGCAAACTGATAAATGGACTTTTGGTCTTGATCGCCACTGCAATTGTAGTGATCATCGCCAAAGATTTTGTTGGAAACAAGGCCGGGAAAAACGTTCCAAATCCTTATGAATACAGTGTGGATCAGTTCCGTCAGGTTGATTCCCCCAAAGTCTTGTACAATGAGATCCTCAATTTCCCGGTAGGGGCAGAGACATTGTCAGGAATTGCCTTGGCAGACTCCTTCATTGTTGTCGCGGCCGGCACGCAACTGCTTCAATATGATATGAGAGGAAAGGAGATTTTTAGGACCACCTTTGCTGATACCGCGAATTGTATCACCATAGACAAGGAAAAGAATCTATGGATCGGGATGCGCCATTTTGTAGCACAATATGATTTGAATGGAAATTTATTGCAAAGATGGGATTCGTTCGGTGAACGGTCTGTCATTACCTCTCTGGCCGTATCAGGCGACAAAGTCTTTGTAGCAGATGCCGGGAACCGCATCGTTTACGAATGCGACAGGAAAGGCAAAATTACCATGAAGATTGGGGAGAAGAATGAACAAAAGGGGATTTCAGGGTACGTGATTCCCAGCCCATTTTTCGACCTGTCACTCGATGAGGAGGGATTCCTTTGGGTGGTCAATCCCGGCAAGCAGCGCCTTGAGAATTACAATGCCGACGGATCCCTGCGAACCTCCTGGGGCGAGCCAGGGATGAAACTGGAAGGTTTCAGTGGCTGTTGCAATCCGGCTGAGATGGCCATCATGGAGGACAACTCTTTTGTAACCAGCGAGAAGGGAATGCCACGTATCAAATTATATGGTCAGCATGGGGAGTTAAAGGGCGTGGTTGCGCCTCCCGACAAGTTCGATGTTGACAGCTATTATGCCCCTGATGTGACAGTCGATGCTGAGCACAGGGTTTATGCCCTGGATTTTGACAGGAAACAGGTTCGGATTTTTGCATTAAAATAAACAGCGTATGGATAACGGGAAATTGGCACGAAGAGATTTCTTCAGAAAAACATTCCAGTGGACCATCTTCTCTGCCATGGTGGGAACTACTGCCTATCTGGCTGTGGAGGAACGGATTGGTTCGGTTGGTTGTTCTGCTACGCAATTTTGCCGCGATTGTCAGAAAATAAAGGAGTGTTCACTGGATCAGGCTAAAAATTTCAGGCAAAATGGAAAGTAAGAAAGAGGCCAGAAATATGGATCGCCGCAAAATGATCCGGAAAGGAATGCAGCTCACGCTGGGAATCTCCCTGACCGGAATTGCCGGTTGGTCTGCGACCAAGTCCACTTCCAATGACCTTGTCTGGCAGCTGGATCCCTTCAAATGTGTACAGTGCGGACGATGTGCCACGGAGTGTGTGGTGACTCCCTCTGCCGTCAAATGCGTACATGCTTATGCGCTCTGTGGATATTGTGATTTGTGTGGGGGATATTTGAAACCGGATCCCAATGCCCGCACCACCGCTGCTGAGAACCAGCTTTGCCCGACAGCTGCCATCAAGCGAAAATATATCGAAGAACCCTATTTTGAATACGAAATTGATGAACCGTTGTGCATCGGTTGTGCCAAATGTGTAGCGGGTTGTACCTCCTTTGGGAATGGTTCACTCCATCTGCAGGTACGACACGAACTCTGCAAGAACTGCAACGAATGTGCCATTGCAAGGGTTTGTCCGGCCGGGGCATTTCAGCGCGTGCCGGCCAACACTCCCTATATGATCAAAGGCGATTTCACACAAGGGAAGAAAGGATGAGACAATGTGAAAATGTGAAAATTGGGAAATGTGAAAATGTGATAATTGGGAAATGTGAAAATGTGCAGATGAGAAAATGAGCATTGTGAAGAAAATAGTTTTTTTGATACTACTGTTAGTCAGTGCCATTCAGGGTTTTGCCTTGGAGGCGCAGCAGCGTTTTCCAAAGCCGGAGTTTGCAACGGGATATGTCCAGCCTGCCACCACCGCTCCATCACCCAGGGCACTCTTTTTGGAGTACCTCGACCTGTTTGTGCTGCTTGCGGCACTTTCTGTGGTTACCTGGCTGGTGGTGAAGAAGCGTTCCCGGAAGGGGGTGTTTTGGACCTCTGTGTTTTCGCTGCTCTATTTTGGATTTTACAGAGAGGGGTGCATCTGCTCCATTGGATCCATTCAAAATATCGTGCTCGGGATGGTGGACAGTTCCTACACCATACCCCTGACTGCGCTGGTCTTTTTTCTCCTGCCACTGGCATTTTCACTCTTTTTCGGCCGGACTTTCTGTGCTGGTGTCTGCCCATTGGGCGCTATCCAGGATTTGGTAATTCTGAAGCCCATCGAGCTTCCCAAATGGTTGCAAAAAGTGCTGGGACTCATCCCTTACCTATACCTTGCGCTGGCGGTACTGTTCGTGGCCACCAAATCCGAATTTATCATCTGCAGGTATGACCCATTTGTTGGATTCTTCAGGTTTGAGGCTCCTTTCCATATGTTGATTCTTGGATTGTTGTTTCTGGCAGCCGGTATTTTTGTAGCCCGTCCCTATTGCCGTTTTTTCTGTCCCTATGGTGTATTGCTGGGCTGGATGTCGAAGTTCTCCTCCAAACACATGACCATCACACCGGCTGCCTGTATTCAGTGCAAGTTGTGCGCCAACTCCTGTCCGTTTGGTGCCATCCATGAGCCAGTGGAAGAGACAGGGAGACGCCACAAGAATGTGAACCGCCTGATAGCCTATTTTGTTTTGTTGCCGTTGTGGGTAGGCATCGGTGGACTGGCAGGCTCGATGCTGCATGTTCCGCTGTCACAATACAACAAGACGGTATACCTGTCCGAACAGCTGATCGAACACCCTGAACTGAAAAATGATCAAAAAAATATTGACGTTCGTACTTTCCTTACCTCAGGGAAGACAACGGATCAACTGATTGCTGAAGCCAAAACGATACGCCATCAGTTTTACATTGGGGGTTGGCTTCTGGGTGGTTTCATGGGACTGGTCATCGGCACCAGCCTGATCCGCCTCTCTACCTTCCGAAGAAGGGAAGACTGGGAACCCGACAAGACGAATTGCCTGAGCTGTGCAAGATGTATGGACTATTGTCCGGTGAAAAAGGAGGGAATTGAAACGGAGACACTGGGAAACGGAGAAACGGCAAAATAAAGAAACGGAGAAACGGGGAAACAAAGAAACAGAGAAGCGGGGAGACGGCAAAATAAAGAAACGGAGAAACGGAGAAATAAAGAAACGGCGAAGTGGAAGGGAATGAAGTGGTGAAACAATGAAGAAGGAGGGAATAGAAACGGTGAAACAGAGAAACGGTGAATCTATGAGTGATAAAGTAAGACTGGCCAGACAGATTGCCTGGCTGGCGGCAGGATTTGCGGCAGTGATGGCAGTGTTGCTGATTGCCAACTACATACAAACCAGGATCAACGATCCGATCGACAACAAGACCATCCCGGCCCTTGTGAAACGTTTGAATGCTTCACCGGACGATGAAACCATCAAGGCAGAGATCCGAGCTTTCGACCTGATGGCAAGGAAGGCCTATTTTACCAGCCAATGGCAATTGCGCACGGGTAGCTACCTGATGTTCCTGGGATTGATTGTCTCCATTCTGGCGGTTCGTTACATTCGTTCAGAGAAATCAAAACTCAATGAAATTGACCGTTTGAAGGAGCCTGGTGAACTCGACAAACTCATTGCCCAAAAATGGGTGATCTTTGCCGGAACAGGGCTGATCCTGCTGGCTTCTGTCTCTGGATTCCTATCCTACAACGCTTTGGATAGCTACGCGGTCGATGAATCAACTTCCGGCGGTAGCCAGAAATTGATTGGACAGGAGCCACCACCGGAAATGCAGCAAGTTGCGCTGGTGACCGACACCGCGACTGCCAGGCAAGCTCCTGCTGTTGGTGACAAGGTTCAGCTGCCTGCAAAGGATACCACCCAGGTAAAAACTGTTGCGGTTCCTGCGCTTCCATCCAAGAATCAATTGCGGGCCAACTTCCCCTATTTCCGTGGTGCAGAAGGAACAGGCATTGCCTACCAAAAAAATGTTCCTGTGGAATGGAACGGATCTGCAGGTACCAATATTTTGTGGAAGGTGAAAATACCAAAACCCGGCTTTAGCACCCCAATCATTTGGGGGAACCAACTCTTTGTTACAGGGGCTGATGCACAGAGCCGGGTGGTTTACTGCTACGACAGGCGAAATGGGAAACTGATTTGGGAGGCCGATGCCGACAGCATAGAAGGATCACCTGCAAAGGCGCCAAAAGTCACGGCCGACACTGGTCTGGCTGCACCGACCATGGCAACTGACGGCCGTGCAGTTTTTGCCATCTTCGCGACAGGAGACCTTCTGGCACTTGACATGAACGGCAAACGTCTGTGGGGCAGGAACCTGGGTATTCCAGACAACCACTATGGCCACTCCTCATCGCTGATCATCTTCAAGGATAAATTGCTCGTTCAGTTCGATACCAACCGGGCAGGCAAACTGATTGGAATAGATAGCCAGACCGGAAAGATCGCCTGGGAAACACAACGCTCCTCCAAGATTTCCTGGTCCTCCCCCATCCTAATTGCCAATGGAACCCGCACAGAGGTGATACTGACCTCCAATCCTGCAGTTGCAGCCTACAATCCGCAAACGGGGAAAGAGCTTTGGTCCATTTCCTGTCTTAGCGGGGAAGTAGGGCCATCCGCGGGATTTGGAGAAGGACTCGTCTTTGCTGCCAACGAATATGCAAAACTGGTGGCTATCAAGCCAGGTGACACACCCGAAATTGTATGGGAGGCAGATGAATTTTTACCGGAAGTCTCCAGCCCGCTGGCGGTGAATGGCCTGCTCTACATTGCCACCTCCTATGGAGCCTTTGCCTGCTACGATGCCAAAACTGGAGCGAAATTGTGGAGTGAAGAGTTTGGCGACTCCTTTTACTCCTCTCCGGTTTATGCCGAAGGGAAGGTTTACCTGACAGATACATCTGGAAAGACACACATTATCAAGGCTACCAGGGATTTTCAGGTGGTGGGGACACCCGAATTGGGTGAAAAATCGGTCTGCTCTCCCGTCTTTATGGATGGCAGGGCTTACCTGCGGGGAATGAACAATCTTTATTGTATTGGTGCGAAATAGCGGTCACTTAAAAATATTACACAGAGGATTTATTTCTCTGAGCGAAAGATTGATTTTGAAATGGAGATTAATGCATTGTGATACTGCAATGGAGAAAAAAATGAGGAACACAGAGAAGAAAATCGCTTGCGATTTTCAAACTCAGCGATCTCAGTTCTCTTCGACTCTTTGCATGTTTATTCATTGTCGAAATATAGAATTTCAGGGGAGGTTTAATTAAGGTAATACTTTTATTCTCTGTGTAAGTTTGTTGGAAAAATATGAAAGAATCGAAAAAGTGAGCGAAGAGATAGAGCGTAAACAGATAATAGATCAAATTATTGCAGAGAAGGGACGATCTGTCCAGGCGGTAATCCCGATACTCCAGGCGATGCAGGAGAAGTTCAACTACCTGCCGGAGGAGGGGATGCGCCATGTCTGTAAAAAGACAGATATTACCCCGGAACAGATTGTTGGGGTTGCCTCTTTTTATTCGCAGTTCAGGATGCAGCCCGTAGGGGAACACATCATCAAGGTATGTGTAGGTACTGCCTGTCACGTGAAGGGTGCCGGGCATGTTTACGATGCGCTGCGGCGCCATTTTAACCTGACCGGGGCAGAAGACACCGATGTCACCAGAAAATATACCGTCGAACAGGTCTCTTGCCTTGGTTGTTGTACCCTGGCTCCGGTGGTTCAGATCGATGAAATTACCTATGGACATGTTACTTCCGATAAAATTGGCAATATCCTGAGTGACTTTGAACACCAGCATGGGAACAAGGGTGCCGCCAAAGGGTTGTTCCGAAATGCAGACGGATCTGCCATCCAGGGCGAAATTCGCATTGGACTGGGATCGTGCTGTGTTGCCTCTGGCAGTGAAGAGGTGAAAAAAGCTGTGGAGGAGACCATTCAGGATACAGGCATTCAATTGACCCTCAAGAATGTCGGCTGTGTAGGCATGTGCCACCAGGTTCCATTGGTGGAGATTATTCCTATAAAGGGGGAGTCGACCCTTTATGCAAAAGTGAGACCTGAGGAGGTACGAAACATCATCAATAGCCACTTCAAACCACTGAATACCATTGGGAAATTGAAAAACAGCCTCTACCGGTTTTTCGAAAAGGTACAGACCGACGAGGTTTGGGAGGGGGTCAAAAAGTATGCGATTGATGCCCGCGAAGAGCAGGTGGTTGATTTCCTCGACCGGCAACTTCCCATTGCCACCCAATACCGGGGTACCATCAATCCGCTGGATATCCAGGAGTACATTGACCACGAAGGGTTTACAGCAATGAAAGCCTGTCTGACCACCTGGTCAACGGATCAGATTGTAGAGGCCATCACCGAAAGCGGACTCAGGGGAAGGGGAGGGGCAGGCTTCCCAACAGGACGCAAGTGGAGGCTGGTGGCTGACAATCATTCTGATACGAAATATCTGATTTGCAATGGTGATGAGGGAGATCCGGGGGCTTTTATGGACCGGATGCTGCTGGAATCCTATCCCTACCGGGTGATCGAAGGCATGGTTATTGCCGCCAAAGCCGTGGGGGCCACGCAGGGCTATTTTTACATCCGGGCCGAGTATCCACTGGCATTGCGAAGGATTCGGCAGGCACTGGTCTATTGCCGTGAGAAGAATTTTCTGGGTGAGAATATCCTGGGTAGCGGATTCTCCTTTGATATCAAAATTTACGAAGGGGCCGGCGCTTTCGTCTGTGGGGAAGAGACAGCCCTGATGGCCTCTATTCAGGGTGAACGCGGTTTCCCGAAGATTCGTCCTCCCTTTCCGGCCGTCAGCGGCCTCTGGAAACAACCCACCCTCATCAACAATACCGAGACGTTCGCGCAGGATTCCTACATCATCCGCGAAGGGGCTGCCCACTTTGCATCCATCGGCAAGGGGAAAAGCAAGGGAACCAAGGTCTTCTCCCTGGCGGGGAAGATCAACCGGGGAGGATTGATCGAGGTGCCCATGGGCATAACGATCCGTCAGATCGTGGAGGAGATAGGCGGGGGTGTCCAGAATGGGAAAAAATTCAAGGCGGTGCAGGTCGGTGGGCCCTCGGGCGGTTGTATTCCTGCCGAGTTGTACGATACCCCCATTGATTACGAATCGTTGCTGGAGGCAGGCGCGATGATGGGCTCCGGCGGATTGGTGGTATTGGATGAGTCGGATTGCATGGTGGAGATTGCCCGTTATTTCCTCTCATTCACCCAGAATGAGTCATGCGGAAAATGCACCTTCTGCCGCATTGGAACCAAACGAATGCTCGAAATCCTTACCAGGATAACCTCAGGCAAAGGGGTGGTGAAAGATCTGGAAGAGCTCGAATACCTGGCCCACTGGACCAAAAAGGGAAGTCTTTGCGGTTTGGGAAAATCTGCACCCAATCCGATTCTCTCCACACTTAAATATTTCAGGGAGGAGTATCTTGCCCATATTCAGGGGAAATGTCCCTCCGGGAAATGCCAGCGCATGATCCAATACCACATCAACGAGAGTTGTATCGGCTGTACCAAATGCGCGCAAAAATGCCCAACTGAAGCCATCCTCTTCAAGCCACACGAAAAACATGTGGTCATCCAGGAGCTGTGCATCAAATGTGATGCCTGCCGGGAGGTTTGCCCGGTCGATGCTGTTGAGATAACGTAGAGACGCCCGACCGGGCGTCTCCATGATCGCACACAGACGCCCGGTCGGGCGTCTCTACAGAAAACGGTAACAATGAATTAAAGAGATGCTAAAACTCACAATAGACAACAAAGCGGTTGAGGTTCCCCCGGGAACGTCGGTGTGGCAGGCGGCAAAAGCTGCCGGTATCGACATTCCGACCATGTGCTACATCGAAGGGAGTGAGCACTTTACCTCCTGCATGGTTTGCCTGGTAAAGGATGGCACCAGCGGTCGCTTGTTTGCCTCCTGCTCGACCCCGGCGGAGGAGGGCCAGGTAGTTGTCACCAGGGATCAGGAGACCCATGAGGCCCGTGTGGCAGCACTCGAACTGCTCTTAAGCGAACACGTAGGGGATTGTGAAGCCCCTTGTCAGCTCGTTTGCCCGGCACACATGAACATTCCACTGATGAACCGACTGATCGCCGCAGGAGATTTCGCCAAAGCCCTGGAGGTTGTCAAACGCGACATTGCCATCCCCTCCATCCTCGGCCAGATTTGTCCGGCTCCCTGTGAAGCGGGATGCCGCCGCAAACAGGTTGACGAAGCGGTCTCCATCTGCCTGCTTAAGCGGATTTCTGGAGATGAAGATTTGAAGCGGGAAGCGCCCTATCGTCCGGAAGTAGCAATACCTACCGGGAAACGGGTGGCCATCATCGGTTCCGGTCCTGCCGGTCTCTCAGCCGCCTGGTACCTTCAACGCAAGGGACACCAGGCTATCCTCTTTGAAAAAGAGGGTCAGGCCGGAGGTGATTTGCTGAAAATTGAAGAGGAGCTCTTGTCACATGAGATGATGGAGCGCGAGATTGCCTATATTCTCTCCTCAGGCGTGGAGATACGTTACAATGAACAGGTGGATGAGACCTCATTCCCCAAAATAGTGGAGGAATTTGATGCGGTGGTGGTGGCCATTGGAACCCTCAGAGAGGGAATGTCTGTCTTCGGCTTGACAAAAGGCAACCAGGGAATTGTGGCAGACAAACAGAGCTACCTGACCTCCTGCCCCAAAGTATTTGCCATCGGGAATGCGCTTAGAAGCTCAAAACTGGCGGTAAGGTCTGCCGGTCAAGGAAAGGAGGTAGCTGTCGTGCTGGATCATTTCCTGAATAACGGATCTGTTGAGCCTTACCGGGAACGCTTCAGTTCCAAATTCGGAAAATTGGCTGACATTGAATTCGAACACTATCTTAGGGAGGCAGAACCGACGCTTCGTCAGCGACCGGGCAGGGAGGGATTTACCAGGGAGTTGGCCATCCAGGAAGCCAGGCGCTGCATGCATTGCGATTGCCGCAATCCTGAGTCGTGTGTCCTGCGTGAACTTTCCGACAAATACCAGGCTTCCCAAAGACGTTTCAGCTCACCCGACCGAAAGATGGTCGAAAAGTTGATCCATCGAGAGGGGATTGTTTATGAACCGAACAAATGCATCAAATGCGGCATCTGCGTCAGATTGACTCGAGAATACAAGGAGGAGTTCGGTTTTACCTTTGTTGGACGAGGATTTGATGTAAAAGTGGGCATACCATTCAACGAATCTGTTCAGAAAGGATTGGCCAGGACTGCTGCCATCGTTGCCAAAAATTGTCCGACCGGAGCGTTGGCGATGTTTGATGAGGAAGAACAAATGTAATGTGTTTGCAAATTGGAAAATATGGAAATGTGGAAATGAACTACCACATTGGCCAGTAAGTGTTGATCCTTCTGAAGGGTCATTGGGTTTTAAAGGGAATATCAAAATGTAATGATGGTAATTACTTGAAATAATGAGCAATACAATTGGAAATATTCGTAAAATCCTTTATCATAAGAAGATACATCTCCTGTTTTTTATCCTTTTCACTTTATCCTTTATCCTTCATCCTTCATCCCTCTCCGCCCAGCAATGGACCAGCTTTCGTGGTAACCAACAGCTTTCGGGCAGCACTTCGGCAAAAATTCCAGATAAACCCAGATTGCTCTTCTCTTTCCAAACAGGAGATGATATCAAGGCATCCCCGGTGGCCACCGATCAGGCGATTTTTTGCGGATCAACAGATGGGTTCATGTATGCCATCGGTTTTGATGGAAAGCTAAAATGGAAGTTTGAAGCAGGAAATGGCATCGAAGCCCCTGCCTTGTTGCTGAATGGCTCCGTTGTATTTGGCACGCTGGAGGGTTTGCTTTTTAAGCTGGATGAAAAGACGGGAAAGCAGCTTTGGAAATACAAGAGCGACAACCAGATCATGGGTTCTGCCAACTGGGTTAAGCATGGTAACCATATCTTTTTAATGGTAGGCAGTTATGATTATAACCTTCATGGAGTTGGTTTCGTAAAAGGAGATAGTCTGTGGCGGTACGAATCGGATAATTTTATCAACGGAGCACCTGCCTTGTGGCTGAAGACCGCTGTTTTTGGTGGTTGCGACGGATTTCTTCACCTGGTGAATACCTCCAACGGAAAGGTTTTCAAGAAGATAAAGCTGGATACCTATGTGGCATCCTCCCCGGTAGTTGAGGGAAATCGTGCTTACGTCGGGGATTATGAAGGCCGGTTTTTCTGTGTGGATCTTGAGACAGGGAAGATGGTTTGGACCTATGACGATCAAACCCGGAACCTGCCTTTTATCGCCTCACCTGCCCTGAGCGGGGATCGGATTGTGATCGGGAACCAGGACCGGTTCATCTACTGCCTCGACAAAGTCACCGGAAAGGTGATCTGGCAGGTAAAGACGAGCAACAGGGTGGAGTCTTCTTCCGTTATTGCTTCCGGAAAAGTTGTGACCGGTACAATGGATGGATTGTTGTACATTCATGACTTGCAAACAGGCGCTGAAATTTGGAAATATGAACTCGGCAGTGCCATAGTTGGCAGTCCGGCGGTGGTTTCCGGTAAGATTGTCGTCGGTGCTGGAGACGGAAGGGTTTATGTTTTTGGAAACTGATAAACGAGGTCGCGCAAAAAACGCAGGGAAACGCAAAGAGGACTTAACGATATATCATGATTTTTACAAATATTGGTCGGTTTAGTGTTGAAGCTAATATTTGCCAAGCCAAAACATTAATTTAATAATTCTAGTAGAGCGCACAGATACTCACCGAAACATACTTTGCGTTTCTCTGCGTACTTTGCGCGACGATTTTTTAATAATTCAAGTACAACGCACAAATACTCTCGGAAGCATGCTTTGCGTTTCTTTGCGTACTTTGCGCGACAATACCTTATCCCATGAAGATTGCACACATCATTCCAGGTTCGGGTGGCAGTTTCTACTGCGGCAATTGCCTTCGCGACAGCAAATATGTCAAAGCACTGAAGGAGTTGGGTCATCAGGTCATCAAGGTGCCGATGTACCTGCCACTTTTTGATGATGCCCACGACCTGGAAGAGGTACCGGTCTTCTATGGGGCGGTCAATCTCTATCTCAAGCAAAGGTTTCCGCTTTTCAGGCACATGCCTGCTTTTGTAGAACATGCCCTCGACTCTAAAAGTGTTTTACACCTTGCTGCGCGAAAGGCCGGATCCACAAGGGCCAAAGGGCTTGAAGAGATGACGCTCTCCATGCTTTTGGGGGAGGAAGGTTTGCAAAAGGCAGAACTCGACCGCATGGTCGACTGGCTGGTCAACGAAGCCAAACCGGATATTGTCCATCTTTCCAACGCATTGTTGCTTGGCTTGGTCAGATCCATCAAAGAGCGGTTGAATGTTCCTGTAGTTTGCTCCCTTCAGGACGAAGACGTCTGGGTGGATGTGATGTCCGATCGGCACCGGCAGGAGGTTTGGGACCTGATGAGTGAACGGGGGAAAGCGGTGGATGCCTTCATTCCTGTAAGTGACTATTATGCAGGCTATGTGCGGACCAGGATGAAGATCCGGGATGAACAACTGCATACGGTCCACATCGGAGTCGATCCCTATGATTATTCTCCTGTTAAGATAAGTGCTAAAAAGCCGGCAATCGGCTATATTTCAAGAATGTGCGAGGAGAATGGACTGGAGGTTCTGGTCGATGCCTATATCTTGCTGATGAAAAATCCCAGGTTTTCGGAGGTTTCCCTTCACATTACCGGTGGGAAAACCGATGACGACACCCATTTTATCAAGGAGTTGAACAAGAGGATTTTGGAGGCGAATCTCTCTGAAAATGTATTTTGGATCGAGGAGTTCGAAGGGGAGGAGCGTCTCAATTTTTACGATACCGTAAGGATCATATCCGTACCGGTATTGAATGGGGAGGCATTTGGTCTCTACCAGCTGGAGGCCATGGCATCGGGTATCCCGATGGTGCAGCCCGCCCTCGGAGCTTTTCCCGAAGTGATTAATGCCAGTGGCGGTGGATTGATCTATAGTCCCAATGATGCAGCACACCTCTCCGCGGTACTCGCCTCCCTGGTTCTCGATGAGGAGAAATTGGAGGCTTTAAGTATGGCTGGGGTGGAGGGTGTCAAGACCCATTTCGACATACACAAGCAGGCAAAAAAGATGGTGGAGGTATACAATCAGGTGCTATCCCATAAATCAGGCAAGATATGATGATACTGCAACTTCAACAGATCACAAAGAGCTATTTGTCCGGATCAAAATCTCCCGGCAGGTTGATTTTGGATCAATTGGACCTCCAGGTTGGGAATGGTGAAAGCATTGCCATTACCGGTCCTTCCGGGTCGGGGAAGACGACCCTGCTCAATCTGATTGGTACCCTGGATCGGCCGGATTCCGGGAGGATCATGTTTGGCAGCGACGACCTTTCAGAAATGGATGACCGACAATTGGCGGTTTTCAGGAATGAGAAGATCGGATTTGTTTTTCAGCAGCACTTCCTGTTGCCCCAGCTGACCCTCTGGGAGAATGTATTGCTCCCAACGCTGGCCGGTGGGAAAGGCCGGCAGCCTGAAAGCATTGAACGGGCAAAACGATTGATTCAACGGGTTGGACTCACCACGGTGATGCACCAGAAGCCATCCACCCTTTCGGGAGGAGAATGCCAACGCTGCGCAGTGGTTAGGGCACTGATCAACCGGCCACAACTTCTGCTGGCAGATGAGCCGACAGGGGCGCTCGACCAAAATTCATCCGGAATAATGGCTGATTTGTTGGTCGAACTCAACAAGGAGGAGGGAGTCACCCTGTTGGTTGTCACCCATTCCGCAAGCGTCGCAGCCAAAATGGGACACAAATATTCACTGGCAAACGGGAAATTGGTGAATGGATAAATTGACTACCTGGACTTATGTGCGTCAATCGCTTCTGCACTACCGGAAGCTGAACCTGTCGGTGGTGTTGGGAATTGCCCTCGGTACAGCAATCCTGGTAGGAGCATTGGTGGTTGGCGATTCTGTGCGGTATACGTTGCTTCAGCTAGTACAACAACGACTCGGAAAAACCTCCAGGGTCATCACTGCCGGGGAAAGGCTTTTCAGTCGGCAATTGGCGGCTGGAATTGCCGGAAAGACAGGTGCGAAAACCACTGCTTTGCTGCGCTCCAATGGTTTTGGGGTGATTGGCGGTGGGGAGAGCCGTGTAAACCAGCTGGCCGTTTGGGGGGTTGATTCTTTGTTTGGTCAATTCGGAGCAGATCCTGGTCAATACAATTTTCAGGAGAATGAGGTGGCAATCAATGAGGAGGTGGCTCGCCTGACAGGACTAAAACCCGGGGATGAGTTCCTTCTAAGGGTGAACAAACTGAATACTTTTCCGGCCAACACTCCGTTCGTCTCTGTGAAAGAGAACAGTGTCGCAGTGTATGTCAAGATCAAGCACATTGTGAAGGCCAATGAATTGGGCAATTTTCAACTTCAAAACAGCCAGTCGGCTCCCCGGAACCTCTTTGGAAACATCGAGTGGCTCAACCGCCTGATGCAACTTCAGGCGAAAGCCAATGTTATTCTGGTTGGGGAATCCTACACAGGCAATGATCTGGAGCATCTTCTCAGGTCTCAATGGCAGTTGGCAGATCTGAACCTGCAGATCCGGGAAAATGCCCTGTTGGACTATACGGAACTAATCTCTGACAGGGTCTTTGTCGAACCATTTGTCGAACAATTTTGCCGGCAGCACATTCCGGGTTCCAACCCACACTTTTCTTACTTTATCAACAGCTTCTCTGCAAACGGACGCTCAACTCCCTACTCCTTTGTCTCTTCCGATCCGGAACTTAAGGGTCAGCAGTTGGATGTGAGTGAATGGCTGGTGGAAGATCTTCAACTCAAAACCAACGACAGTGTCAGAATCTCCTATTTTGAGGTAGGGCCACAACGCAGGTTGGTGGAAAAAGATACGGTGTTTGTGGTCAGCCGGCATTTTGAACAGGTGGGCGAGCGGGCCGATAAAAATCTGATGCCGGTCATTCCTGGACTATCGGATGCCGGTAACTGCCGTGACTGGAAGACAGGGGTTCCTGTCGACCTGAAGAAGATCCGACCCAAAGATGAAGCCTACTGGAAGAGTTCAGGAGGGGCGCCGAAGGCTTTTGTCTCTTTGGCAACGGCCCAAAAATTGTGGGGAAACCGATTTGGTGAAACAACAGCCATCAGGATTTCAGGATTACGGGCTGCCGATTTGGCGCAAACAATCCTTGCCGGACTTGATCCAACGGATGCCGGGTATCAGATTAGCGATGCCAAAACAGAAGGAGACCAGGCCGCCAGCACCGGGGTGGATTTCGGTCAGTTGTTCATCGGACTAAGTTTCTTCGTGCTCTTTGCTGCTGTATTGTTAACGATCATTCTCTTCCGTCTCTTCCTGAACTACCGGAAAACCGAGATTGGCACCATGTCTGCCTTGGGATTTTCCATTCCCCTCCTGCGAAAGCTCTACCTGAAGGAGGCAGGGATCTATGTTTTTACTGGAATCCTTGTCGGAATACCATTGGGGATTGGATATAATTACATGATATTAAGAGCCGTAAATACCATTTGGGTAGATATTGTTCGTACTTCGGCGGTACAAATGCACCTTACATTGACTTCAATTCTGGTGGGAAGCGTGGTCATCGGTTTGGTATCACTCGCTACCATCTGGATGGTCTTGAATCGTTTTTTAAAAAGGCAACTGGTTTCCTTGCAACGAAAATCTGCTGCCGAAAGTGCCACGACCGGCAGATCTTCTCTGGTGGTAGCCTCCATTTTGCTGCTTTCTTCCCTGTTCCTACTGTTTTTCAAAGGATTCAGAAATGGGGAGATCAACCCAGAATATTTCCTGATCAGCGGTTTTGGATTGCTCCCTGGTTTGATCTTTTTGGCAGATTGGCTTACCAGGAAGTTGACCTCCCTAAATGCCCGCAGCACTTTTACCCTGGGGCAGTTTACCCTCCACCGCCTGGCTGCGGAGCGTTCCCGCAACATGATGATCGTAGGCTTTCTTGCTACGGGCATTTTTATGGTTTTCTCCACCGGTTTAAACAGGAAAGAGGTGACCAAAAATGCCGATAAAGCCTCTTCCGGCACTGGCGGATTCAATTACTTCGTGGAGACCAGCATCCCCATACTAGCCAATCCTGAGACCCACCCTGGGAGAATGGATCTGGATCTTCCGGCGGAGGCAACCATCGTTTCGTTCCAGGTTAAAAAGGGGGATGATGCCAGTTGCCTGAACCTGAACAGGATTCTGCAACCCGAGATCATTGCCTGTAATCCAGCAGAATTCGACCGAAGATCCTCCTTCACTTTTGTCAGCAGCAGCAGTGAGCTGAATGCACTCCACCCCTGGCTTTCGTTGGAGCAAACCCTGGAGGGTGGTCTGTTGCCTGCCATTGCCGACCAGGGGGTGATCCAGTGGGGGATGGGTAAAAGCGTGGGGGATACCCTGTTTTACAAGGATGAGGAGGGTCGGGAACTTCGGTTGAAGCTGATTGGCGGATTGGCCGGTTCTGTCTTGCAGGGCAAAGTAATTATTTCTGCTGAAAATTTCTCCAGGGCTTTCCCTTCCGTAAGTGGCAGTTCCCTCTTTCTATTGGATCTTCCCGGTCAGGAGAAGGACATGAAAGAGCTGAAAAGCAGCTGGCATTCCTATGGTCCTGAGGTGGTTACCACCAAGGAGCGGTTGATTACCTTTTATTCGGTTGAAAGCACCTACCTTCATATTTTTTTGTTGCTGGGGGCCATCGCATTGCTGATTGGTACGCTGGGACTTGGAATTTTGCTCTACAGAATCACGGTAGAGCAGCTTCCCGAGTATGCCTTGTTGTCTTCGCTGGGATTTCAAAAATCTCAGCTGTTCCGATTGCTGATGGTCGAAAGATTGTTCCTGATACTGGTTGCTGTGCTGGTTGGAATCATTCCGGCATTGTTAAGTTCACTCCCTTCCCTAACCTCCCCACTCTATGCCAGTCTCTGGGTATGGCCGCCAGTAATTTTGATTCTGGTAATTCTAAGTGGTTTGGCAGGTAGTTTTGTTGCCATCAAATTGGCTTTCAGGCAAAGATTGGCTGTGGCATTGAGGAGTGAATGAGAAGGTGCCTGCGGTACCAGGGCTACAGTAGAGGCAGGGGCTGTACAATTGGAGGGGAAAGTACCGGGCAGCCACTTTTTTTATCGGACCTTCCTTCAACGCTGTTCGGAGGCGTAAAAAACGATCCCCTATTCCAAATGGCTTGACTGCAAAAATTTGTGCACATTTTATGCCAATATTTCATTTTTTTTTATGATATTGGCAGTACTTGCTATCGCTTTGATTCAAAATATTTTGAATGCTTAATTTTAGCTCGTATTAAGCCATGAAGCATTTTCTTCTCCTACTCATCCTTGTGTTCTGTTCGGCCACAGGTTGGTCTCAGACCCTTTCCGTTAAATCTTTTAAACTGCTGGCAGATGTAAGTTATGAAGGAGCTGGTTTACCTGTCAGGGACCAGAACGGAGATATTTGTGCACTCGTAAAGGTTGTCACAACAGAAACGGATTTTGAATGCGACGGCGGAATGTCGGGTATTGTCAAAATGGAGCGCAAGAACAATGGTTTTTGGCTCTTTTTACCCTCCGGATCCAAGCGAATTACCATTAAACATGACAAATTGGGGGTGTTGAGGGATTACGCTTATCCTGAAGCAATCACAGCCGGGGCCATCTATGAGATGATATTGACTGACGAAAAAGTGAAGACCATTGTTGTCAATCAGGAGGAGAAAAACTCCATTGTCTGGGTGGTGGTCAAAACGACACCGGTTGGAGCAGACCTTTACATCAACGATGTAAAACGAGGAGTGACACCATTCACTTTGAAGTTGACCAATGGGAGATACTCCTACCACCTCGACAAGCCCAAATACAACAAGTTGACGGGCGATTTCATCCTGACTGGTGAAGAGCCGGATGGGAAAAAGGAATTGACGCTCCAGATGTTACCAGCGCTTGCCATGCTGAAAATTGGTACAGAACCGGAAACAGGTGCTACCGTGTTGCTGGATGGCAAGGAGATCGCTCAAAAAACGCCAGTCTCCATCGAAGCATTGAAGTTGGGTAAGTACAGCGTAGTTGTTCAGAAGGAGATGTATCTTGCCGCTAGTGAGGAGATTACAATAACCAACAATGATACGCTTCAACGTACCTACCAACTGAAGCCAAATTTTGGGACCGTTGGAGTCACTGCCCCGGAGGATGCATTGATTTATATCGACAGTGTATTTGTCGGAAAGGGTTTTTACCACAACAGGATAGTTCCAGGTATTCATACCTTCCAAGCCAAAAAGGAGCAGGTGAGGTTCAAAACAGAGACCCTTGATATTGTTGCAGGGGACCAGAAGACCGTCAACCTGGTTGTTCAAACGGATCAGGGCACCATTGAAATCAACTCAGAACCATCGAAGGCGACTGTTTACATCAATGAAAAGAACTTCGGCAAGACTCCTTTTCGCATTACCAAGATGCAGGTTGGAAAGTACTACATCAAACTGGAGAAGGAGGGATTCGAGCCGATCAATATGCCTTTGGTCGTAGAAGAGAATGTTTCAGCACCGGTCAATGTTACCTTGAAAGCTCTGCCCACAGCCCCGGCCGACTCAACCATTTCTGTCGCAACGGCTCCAACAACTCCGAATGATTCGCTCAAAACCATTGAAAAGATTCAGAAGCAAGTTGGGATCAAGTACAAACAGGTTGAATCATGGGGGAAAAAGATGATTTCGAAGATCAAATAGCACTGCCCTTATTTTCCAAACCCGAATCCAATTCCAAACTGTGGAGTTGTCTGTGATTCTCCCAAAATGTTTTTGTGGTTGATCAATCCGATCGATGCCGCTAAAGGACCGAACCGGAAAATCAATCCTCCTTCGAAGGCAGTCCCGTCGTAGCTCATACCGGAAAATGTCTCCTCCTCCTGGTTGTAACCTGCACCCGTATAGAGGTAAACTTTTCTGCCAAATCTGAAAATCAATCCCCCTGTCAGCAACAATACATCCACCTCCTCCTTTGAACCTTTGTTTGCTGAAATGTAGAGTCCAACATTCTTGCACGATCCATACCTTAATCCGAGGTTGGTATAATTGCTGAAGGAATACTGGAGAAACCTTGCCTTGTAGTGTTTTGATTTTACCCGCTTTTCTTCAGTTTTCGTCGGAGCCAGGCTCTTGGCCTCCTCAGCACTCTTCACTTCGTTGACGTTCAACCCTTTTTCCGCGGTCTTCAGGGCCAGGGTTTCATTGATTTCAGAAGGTTTGTCCTCCACCACCGTAATCGATTTGGTAAGTGAAACATATCCCTCCTTCTCCAGCCTGATTTCGTATATTCCAGCCAATAATTGTTTGATTGTCAGAGGTGTAACGCCTTTGCGCACTCCATTTAGAAAGACCACCGTTTCGATGGGATTGGTTTCCACCGTGATATCTCCCAATTGGGGTTGTGGCGTCAACATGATCCCCACCGAATCTCCCAGTTCTATCATCCGGTCCCGCCTGTCGGGGTTGTAGAACTCTGCCCTTGATTCAAAGGTATGAAGGCCGGCAAGTACCCGTCCGGTGTAATATTCATTCCCAACCTGGATCCCATCGATCAAAATATCTGCCTTGGGTTTGGTTTGAATGGTCACGATACCAAAATTGGCGGCAAGCTCAAGTGCGGCTTCCGATACCACCCCTACCTCCACTGCGACCTCCATTGACTTGGGTTGGAAAAACTCCTTCTTGATGGTCACCTTGTGGGTACCACTCTTGATTTTGTCGAAGGTAAAGGGTGTCTTTTGCTCCATCTCCTCGTCATCGATCAATACAGTGGCTCCATCTTCGGGAAAGGAGGTGACTTTTATTCCTCCAAAGATTGGTTTGAGTTCCACATTCAGCACCTTTTTACCCTCCAGCTCCTCTCCGGTAATCTCTATGGCTCCTGCATGGTTCGAATACATCACTTTTTCCAGCCTGTAGGTATAATTTCCAGGTAGCTCCTTGATTTGGATGGGTGTTCGGCCAACCAGCAGATCGTTGATGTAGAGTTCTGCTCCGGCCGGTATAGTGGTAACCACCAGGGAAGTAGATTTTATTCCTTCATCTGAAACAGTGACGATTTTGCCGGTAGCCAGGACCAGCTCGTAGACAGTAGCTTTGGCAATGGTTTCAGGATATGCATAATCTTCCAGCTGTCCCAGTTGTTCGTGCTTGACAGTCAGTCGCTTGGATCCTTGTGGTACATAGAGCCAAAATTCACCGGTTTTCTTTACCACATCCCAGATCCCGACGGGGCCACCATCCCATTTAAAGCCGTTCTCGGTCGTAACTACTTTGATGATCGCACACAGATCCCCATTTTGATCTTTCTTTGGGAAATTGACCCTGGCATCCAGGTCATTGTTCAAAGTTCTGAACGACTTTACTGAAATATTCTGTGTCAAACCCATCCAGCTACACCCCAAGAGGAGTACAAGAAATACTGTGAACTGTTTCATAATATGTAAATTAAGTTTGTCAGGTTGAAAAAATCTCAGGATGACCTTCCTGTCAATATTACTGAGCTTGGTTGTTCAGTTGAAATCGCTCAAGCCATATATGGATCCATCCTTGTTTTTTTCTGGTTGCCAGGTCCGGACATGAATTACCGGGGTTGCTGGGTTGTTAAAGTCCATCAGCAAAAATAGGTAGCCAAAATCGGCGTAATTGGGCGAATTGAAATTTTGCCGTATTTGAATGCCATAAACCTCGCCTCCTTTGCCCGATTTGCGTACCTCATTCTCTTCGAATTTGAGGTTGATGAACTCGGTAGAGCCAAATGCCTGCTTCAGCTTTTTAATGTACTCCTGTTTGGTATACCGGTTGTATTTTACGATTCGGTTGGTACGGTAGGGGTTGGGTTCACCAATGTTAACATTGAGGAAGGATCCGACAATGATCAATGCATCATCTGAAAATATTTTTTCGATGTAATCCAGTCTCTTCAGGGCATAGGCTGTTTTGTAACTTTCAATAAAATCGAGGATCTGAATCTTCACCTTATCCGACCATACTGTCTTGGACATTAGATCAGTGATGGCTTTTTGCCCGAGCGAGAAGGTCAGTTCATTGATTTTCCTGGTTGAATCAAAACGGATGACCAGCTCTTCTACGAACTGCTTGTTGCTGTTCTTGAAGGAGAAGCTCATGGGAATTGACCTGCATAAAACCTCATTTCCTTGCCTGACAAATTGCAAAGGTTGGTTGCGCAAGATTTTTGCACTGCCATATTGTACAAGTTTCTGAAAGAATTCATATCCCTGGGCTGTAAACAGCGGTTGAACCTCCCCGTATTGCCCGGTCACAATGGCTTTTTTTACCGCATTTACACTTTTTTCGTAGGGTGTTTGATCGGGAACTTCGGTGAGGAGTGTTTCTGTTGCCTGTTTAATGGGCACATTGTCAGGGGCAATGGCGACAGCCTGACCTGAGGCATCTGTTTTTATCCTGTTGACCGAAGGCGCGGCCGCAGATGCAGGAACCTTGTTCTCCAGTACGGTCTCCATCTCCTTCACCACCATGGTCGGAAGTTTGCATTTTGCCGTGAGGAGATGGTTTCGAAAGGGGATCGGTTCACAACTCTGCAGAACCTCCTTCAACTCATTGTCAAAATTGGCTTCATTTTCGAAAATATACTCCGACCTCAAACGCATAGACTTTAACTCTTTCAGGTTTCCTGCCAGTTCGGCCGATGCAAGGCCGTCCTTTGCTCCGCAGAGACCTGACCAGACCTTGCCATCCCAATAGGAAAAATCAAAATTTGAAACGGATGCATTGTTGTACTTGATATTCAAAACCGCAGTAGTATAGCCATTGCCCTTGATAAGGTCGGCCACTTCAGCGGTTAAGCCCGCAAATATGGAATTGATGCGATTGGTTAACCATACCGACATCGGGGAGCCATCCGGAGCAACGATTTTGGATCCGTCTGGATGACTTCGAAGCAAAATCAAGGCCCAGTAATAGTATTTGAGCCCATCTGAAATTTGAAGTTGGTCGGTGGCTGCATTCCCGAAATTTACAAAGCTGAGAATCTTGTTTTTTCTTTCATTGAAAATCGAGGTAATTTCCATTCGCTTGATGAACCGGAATACTTTGGCATTGGGCTCTTCACTGATAACCAACCGTTGGGTGTTTTTCAGGGTGGCAGCCGAGTAGGTCTTGACAATGGATTGCACCTTTTCCTGGATGGTTCTGTTGGTTTCGGTCTGGGTCATCTCAAATGAGCTTTCAACCCGTGCAGAAATTTGACTGATCAGCATCATCAAGGCTTCATCATCGGCCTTTTTTACCGTTGGTCCAACACCTTCTCCCCAAATGTATTGATCCGGATCTGCCTTGACCTCTTCAGGAGTTTGCGCGGAGAGTGTCGAGAGTGATGACACAAGAAAACATCCAAGGCATAATTTTATCGATAAAAGCGTGTATTTCATTGGTTGTCAGATTTCTTGAGAAATGGTTAGTCTTGAAATGCAAAATGTTCCGAAACCCTTACTTTTCTAATTCTCCAACTCCTTCTTAAAGGATCAACCGAGCCAACAACTACTTAATTTTTATGATAACCTAAAGATATTCAATATAATTGATTCAAACACATTTAAAATCTAATTTTTTTAAAAGAATTTCAGCAGATAATTCTTTCTTAAGTGCTCTTCTGATATACTTAATGAGCTTCGATGACCTTCGTCATAGGCTTCGCTGAACTTCGTTTCCTAATTTCCCCGCACTCCCTCCTCATTTGACCTCAAAAATCCCTGCCACCTCTTCACTGTCTTTGTAACCGTAACGTACCGCTTTGATTCTTAGGCCAGTGCTTCCCCTGGGTAGTCTCAACTGACCGCTGTAGAGTTTCCATGCTGCTTTGTTCCCCGTTTCAGTGGTATAGACGATGGATGCCCCATGTGTTGGACAGTAGAAAGAGAGTGTCATGGGGAAGGTGAAGGTACCACCAACCTGGTAGTTCTTCGATCCGCGGTCTTCAGCGGCATTCACGATGAAATAGGGTTTGTCGGTGACAGGTTGTTTGCCACCCGGCCACATGATTTCAATCATCTCTGGTTCATTCATTCGTCCCATGTCCCCGGTCGTAACCGCCCAGTTCTCCTGTTGAAGGCGCATTTCTGCCAGAATAGCCTTGAATTTTGGATCTTCAGAAAGATTGTTCAGTTGAAATGGATCAGCTTTGACATCGTAAAGCTCCTCTGCCGGACGTGTCTGGGCAATCCAGCTTTTCTGGATTGCGTTGAGTTTTCCTTCCGCATCGAGCCGCATCATCTCCTGCATAATCGGCATTTTGTTAAGGTAGGGCACCCAGATGGTGAAGGGCTCGTTGGGGTAAAAATTGCGAACATAAAGGTAATCTTTCGACCGGACC
>CAZVTL010000009.1:0-34176 GCA_964630075.1 uncultured Tangfeifania sp. | reverse complement strand
AAAGTCCGATCAACCCAATGAAAGTCAGATATATAAATATTTTTTTATTCATTGTATTAGAATTTAGAAGTTTATTAATAACCAGGATTTTGTTTCAATGTCGGATTAGCTCCTAAATCATTGGAAGGAATAGGATAGAGGTCGCGGAAACTCTCGGTGGAGGCTCCTCCAGCAACTTTACCTTTCCAGGGCCACAAATAGGTTCCACCCGTAAACTTGGCGAATCTGATCAGGTCCGTTCTGCGGTGACCCTCCCAATAGAGTTCACGTGCACGTTCATCCAGGATAAAATCCAGGGTTAGCTGGCCCGAAGTAATGTTGCCGCTGTTATTGCCATAAGCTCTTGTGCGGAGTGCATTCACATAACCCAATGCGGTGGTGGCATTGCCGGTTGTTGCGCCCCTGAGCACTGCCTCGGCATACATCAGGTATACATCTGCCAGACGGAATACCGGATAGTCGGTATCGACAAAGTCAGGGTGTGCATGCGGTGCTGCAGCACCCGTTGAGGTAAGATTGGAGTATTTGGTGATGGCATATCCATCGGTAAACTGACCAATGTCATTGATATCCAACTTTTGTCCGTCCGTCCAGAACATGGCTCTTTTGTCGGTTGCTCCGGTGATGTCAGCAAATTTGGAGACAAGCGCCTTCGTGGTACGAATACCACCCCAGCCACCTCCAACACCAAATTTGGCAGGAGACATACTTCCACCGATGGCGGCATGCACCAGGTAGGTCATTCCACCATAGGACTGGCTAAACTGGCCATCGGAAGTGATGGGGAAGATCATCTCCGAACTGATATTGTTGTCGGCGGTGAAGTTGTTGGCATATTTTGCATTGAGCGTGTATCCGGCGCCAATCACTTTTGCACAATAGGTAGCACATTCAGAATTTTTATCCTGACCGGTATAGACTTTGGCATTCAGGTAAAGCTTGGCCAAAAGTGTCCAGGCTGCAGCCTGATCTGCACGTGCATACTCAAATCTTGGAGCTCCCAATACACTTTCGATGGCTTTAAGTTCTGTTTCAAGATAGGTAAAGAGGGCAGCGCGCGTTGTTTGCTTGGGAAAGAATGCGCCCGGGGCATCTGCTTCGGTTACAAACGGAGGATTGCCATACATATCGATCGCGTGAAAGTAAGCCAAAGCACGAATAAACCTGGCCTCAGCATTGTATTTCACGATATCAGCCTCAGTTTTACCGGCAGTAGCTCTGATGAATTCGTTGCAAACAGCCACGGTATACATGATCCTGGAATAGATGGCTGCGATAAATACATCATTTGGAGCCCAGGTTTGGTAATGGAAATCTTTGATCGAAGCATCGTTCCATGCCATGACTGCCTCGTCGGTAGAAAGCTCCTGTGCATTCCAGTATTGGCGGAGATAGTTGGAAAAACCTTCATCAATTCCAGCAATGTCAGGCTGGCCTGAAGGACCTTGCTGACCGCTTAATGCGAAAGTTGCATAAAGCTTGGCCAATCCCGACTTGTAGTCTGCAGGGGTGTTGTACACTGTTAAAGAGGTTACGATGTTGGGATCCTTTGGCGTAACATCTAGGTCTTTGACACATGAGCTAAACATCAGTGCGGCAAAGAGGACGGCTAATGATTTTATAGTATAAATTTTCATGTCGTATTCTTAATAAAAAGTTAGAATGTAAGATTTACGCCAAGGACAAAGACTCTCGGACGGGGATAAAAATTGTTGTCAATACCGCCATTCACCTCAGGATCTAATCCTTTGTATTTGGTAATAGTGAAGACATTCTGAACGGTAAAGCTCAGCCTTGTTCTGATATACTGGTCAAAATTGTATCCGACACTCATGTTATCCATTTTAAAGAAGGATGCATTCTCAATGTAGAAATCAGAGAAATATTGGGTATTTGTAAACTTCGCGTCGTTAATCTGTTTGGGAACATTGTTGTAAAATCCTGATTGATTGTAGACGGTTGAGTACAAAGCACCGGAGGCAACATTGTTGTAGACATAGTTTCCAATATTTGCCCTGCCGGAGAAGGAGAAGTCCATCTGTTTGTAGGTAAACCTGCTGTTGACCCCAAGCGTCCAATCCGGAGCCGGTTTCTCATAGTGGTATTTGTTCAGGTTGTTGCTCGTTACTGTTCCTCCGGAACCAGTACGGTCAACATAAAGTCCTTCAATCGGCATCCCGTTGGATCCGTATACCTGCTGGAAAACATAGAAGGAGTTGGATGGGTATCCCACACGCTGGTTTTGGATGAAGTTACCAACACCACCGCCAATCAAACCTACATCAACGCCGGTATAGTTCGGGTCATCTGTCTTGGTAAGCTTGGTGATTGTATTGTCATTGTAGGCAGCATTGAAGCCAAAGTTCCAGGTCATGTCCTTTTTAGATATGATCAGGCCGTTCAATGACAGTTCAAATCCTTTGTTCTCAAGATTTCCAACGTTGGTGGTCAGGAAGTTTGAAAAGTTACTTCCGGCGGCTATCGGGATGAAGTTGAGCAAATCCTTCGTTTCCCGCTTGTAGAGATCCAAAGAACCGTTGAGCCTGTTCTTCAGGAAACCGAAGTCCAATCCCACATTGTAGGTAGTGGTTTGTTCCCATTTGATGTTTGCATCGTAGGGATTTGGACGCAGTGTCTTGTACATGGTATTTCCAAACTGATACTGAGCAGTCGCCGTACTTTCACGGTAGACAGGAAGGTAAGGATAATCGTTTCCAATATCCTGCTGACCTGTAATACCCCAACCCAATCTTAATTTCAGGTCGGATACTGCATTCACATTTTTCAGGAAGGATTCATCCTTGATTTTCCAGGCAAGGGCAGCTGCAGGGAATAGACCCCACCTGTTTGCGCTGGCAAATCTTGAAGATCCGTCATCCCGAATCGTAACTGTAAGCAAATAACGATCCATCAAGGTGTAATTCAATCGACCGAAGAAGGAGATCAGGTAATTCTCATTGATGAATTCTGTGTTGTTATCAGAAATTTGTGACCCATCGCCATTGCTGGAGAAGGAGGTGCCATCCTTGTAAAAATGCTGCCAGGAGTAACCGGCGGTAGCATCGATCCGACTTTGGATGGATTTGATCTCCTTGGTATAGTTCAGGTAGAAGTCGAAAAGCGTGGTTTTACCTGTCTGTGAGTAGGTGCTTACGCGGCCAATGCCATTCCTGTAGGTAAAGGCAGCCTGGTCTGTGGCATTGTTGTGGCCATTGGTTTTGAATACATCATAACCGGCATTGAGGTTGGCCCTTAAATCCGGCAGAAAATGAAATTTATAATCCAGTTGCACGTTCCCCAAACTTCTGTATACATCCGATTGGTTGTTTGTCTGGTAAAGCAACGCCAAAGGATTGGAAACGCCAATGGGGTTAGGACTGCCATTTGGATCCATGGATCCGTCGGGCAGTACATCAGAAAGGTTGATCCAGGTAAAATATCCGCCAAATTTTGAATTGTTGTTGTAAACCGGTTGGGTTGGATCATAGAATACAGCAGATCCTACCGCACCCTGGTCTCCAAAGTTTTGCCTGGTGTAACTGCCCTTCAGGTTAATGTTCACTTTCAGATGGTTGTCCAGGAAAGAGGGGTCCAGTCCAACTGCAACGGTTGAACGTTCCATGTTGGTGGTCTTCAGAATACCATCCTGGTTGGTATAACCCAGGGAGGCCCTGTAAGGCATATTTTTTACCCCACCGGTCATGCTGAAGTTATGGTCCTGGGCCATTGCGGTGTGATAGATCTCCTTCTGCCAGTTGGTGTTTTGATTGCCAAGACGGCCAAGGCTGGTCATATTCAAACCAACCGCATTTTTTGATGCCAGACCCAGCGCCATTGACCTGAATTCATCACCGGAGAAAACATCCATGTAGGCTGGTACCGTATTCGCTGAGAAGGAGCCATTGTACTCCATCTTCATGGCTTGCCCTGCTTTTCCTTTTTTGGTTGTAATCAAAATTACCCCGTTGGAGGCTCTCGATCCGTAGATTGCTGTAGCCGAGGCATCCTTCAACACCGTAAATGTTTCAATGTCATTTGGGTTAATTGTAGAGAGCGGGTTGGCCAAACCTGAAATGCCAGAATTGCTAACCGGAAATCCATCGATGATAATCAACGGATCGTTGCTTGCCGACATGGAGGAACCTCCCCGGATTCGGATGGTGGATCCAGCTCCGGGAGCACCACCAGCTGAAGTAATAACCGTACCGGCGCTTTTACCGACAATAAGATCCTGTGGTGAGGTGATACCTCCCTTGATAAAATCTTTGGAAGATACGGTACTGACAGCACCGGTCGCATCATTTTTCTTGACGGTACCGTAACCGATTACCACCACTTCATCCAACCCCTGGGTCTGCTGACTCAACGCGATTTTAAAAGTGGTTTGTTGTCCAATGACAACCGTTTGTGTAACATATCCAACAAAAGAGACAATCAGTTTCTGCCCTGGAGTAACCTTCAAGGTGAATTTACCGTCTATGTCTGTAGCAGCCCCGTTGGTGGTACCATCCACTTTAACCGTGACTCCTATCAGCGACTCATTGTTTGAAGCATCGGAAACAGTTCCGGTGATGGTCCTTTCCTGTCCAAAAGCTGGTAGTGTAAACACTGCTAGCAGGAAAAACCAAAGAATCTTCATCTTAGCTAATTCAAATTTCATTCGATGATAATTTAGTTAATTAATGACTTTGTATTGATGTTTCATAAGATCCCGCAAAGGACACCCAATGCCTTCTGAAGGATTAGCCCTTGCCCGTATCACATGCCCTTAACATATGAATCTGGTTATAGGGTTATAAATCATGGCTGAAGAATTAAAATGCTTTAAGCATCATTTATAAATCAAAATAAGAACGCTGAAAATCAAAATGTTTCGTGCCGTTAGCCCTTTTTAATACCATTTCGTGGCGCAAATAAATAAAATTTAACAATCACTTAATGTCCTCTTTTTGGCGGAACCGAAAAAAATGTTTCGCAATCGTTTGCGGTTACGTTTGCATCAAATATGTTTTACAACATGTTTATACATTTGTTCTCTTTTTTTAAGGAATCGCTGCGAATTCGCTTCCCCGTTCCATGAGATTTTCATTGATGTGTCCGAAAATTGATTACCTTGCAACAACTAATTAACCAAACGAATGTTTGTCTTACATGAGTAGTCCGATTACCATCAAAGACATTGCCAAAGCATTGAATATCTCCGCCTCAACGGTTTCAAGAGCTTTGAAAAATCATCCTGATATCAGCAGGGAGACCAAGGATGCCGTGAACGAACTGGCCACAAAACTCAGGTACAAACCCAATGCCGTAGCGCTTTCCCTTAAAAACAGCCGAACGAATACCATTGGGGTGATCATTCCGGAAGTGGTTCACTTCTTCTTTTCATCTGTTATCAGTGGAATTGAGGATGTAGCCTACGACGCAGGATACAATGTCATGGTATGCCAGTCGAACGAAAGGTACGAACGTGAAATCATCAATGCCCAAGCCTTGAGCTCCAACAGGGTAGAGGGTGTATTGGTTTCACTCTCCAAAGAGACACATGATTTCACCCATCTCCAGAATCTGGAGGAGAACGGCATTCCGCTCGTATTCTTTGACAGGGCCCCGGAAGAGCTGGAGGTTGACAAAGTAATCATCGATGACCAAAAGGCGGCCTACAATGCTACCACCCATCTCATCGAGACCGGTTGCAAACGCATTGCCCACCTGGCTGCGCCCCAAACACTTGGCATTGGGATCAAGCGGATGGCCGGCTACCGGCAGGCACTGGAGGATCACAACATTCCCTACAGGCCGGAGTGGGTGGTTGTTGCAGATTCGTTTGACCTGGCCGGGGATGCCACCCGCAACCTCATGCACTTGCCTACTCCTCCGGATGCCATCTTTGCTGTCAACGACATGACGGCTGTTGGTGTGATGAAAACCTTGCAGCGAATGTCCATCCAAGTTCCGCAAAAAGTGGCCATTATCGGCTTTTCGGCAGGTTTCTTTTCGGACATCACCACCCCGACACTCAGCTCTGTAGATCAGCATGGTTACGAAATGGGTGTCAATGCAGCAAAACTCCTGTTGTCGCGTATCGAGAGACCCGCTGAGGGAAAACACCAGACCCATTACATCGATACCCACCTTGTCCTGCGCGAATCCACCAAAAGAAAGAACTGAACAGTTTTTTGTTAAAAAGAAGAAAATAGTGCTTTTTATTTAATTCTTTTTATACGTTTGTACCGAAAATCAATTTATTAGTGCCCTCCTTAGCCTTCCCATCCCGGGTTGGTTGTTCCCTTTTTAATTATTGCCATTCCGTTTTTGATCTTCTGCTTGTGCATTGGATCAAAGAATTAGCTGTAATAGATCTCTGCAAAGGTCTGTTTAAGTTGTTTATTTGACATCACAAACAATTCATCGCTATGGCAAAAAAACCAATGCTGTCGTTCTGGCAAATCTGGAACATGAGCTTCGGCTTCATGGGGGTTCAAATTGGGTATTCTCTTCAAAATGGAAATACCAGCAGGATTCTTTCCGCCCTGGGTTCGGATGTTGAACACCTGAGTTATTTTTGGCTGGCTGCTCCACTGGCCGGATTGATCGTGCAGCCCATCATCGGGCTCTCCAGCGACAAAACCTGGACGCGCCTTGGAAGAAGGATCCCATTTATCCTGGTCGGAGCGATCGTTTCCGCCCTGGCCATGTTCTTTATGCCAAATTCGGAATTTTCCGCAAAACTTCTGCCTCCGCTGTTTTTTGGTGCCTCCATGTTGTTGCTGATGGATACCTCCTTTAACGTGACCATGCAGCCATTCCGATCCCTGGTAGGTGATCTGGTGTCGGACGAACAGCGGAACAGTGGCTTTTCGACCCAGGCATTCTTGATCAATGCCGGGGCTGTAGTTGGATCCATTTTGCCCTTCCTGCTCACCTGGCTCGGAGTCTCCAATGTTCCGAATGAGGGTGAGAAGGTTGCTTCTTCTGTGATCTGGGCTTTTTATATTGGAGGTGGTGCACTCTTGCTGACCGTCCTTTGGACCAGTTTCACCACCAAAGAGTTTACCCCTGAAGAGTATGCCAAATACAACAACCTGGGAAATGAGGAGAAAAAGAAAAGTTCCTTCCTGACCCTGTTGAAAGATACCCCAAAAACCATGCTGCAACTGGCTTTCGTCCAGTTCTTTTCCTGGTTTTCGCTCTTCCTGATGTGGGTCTATACGACTCCTGCCATTGCCGAAAATGTTTGGAATACCCTACCCGGGGATTCAACCTCCGGAGCCTACAATGAAGCAGGCAACTGGGTCGGAATTATTTTTGCAGCCTACAGCGTCTTTGGAGCACTGTTCTCCCTGGTAATGGCACATTTGGCTACCCGTTTCGGACGCAAACCAATCTACCTTTCCGCACTGGTTGCCGGCGGATTGGGCCTGTTGTCCATGGTATTTGTCAAGGATCAATATGGACTGATCATTTCCATGGTCGGAGTAGGAATTGCCTGGGCCGCCATCCTGGCGATGCCCTATGCCATGTTATCCGCTTCACTTCCGGCAGATAAGATGGGGGTTTACATGGGAATATTCAATGCCACCATCACCATCCCCCAAATTGCGGCGGGATTGCTGGGGGGCATTTTGTTCTCGCTTTTGGGTGGACATGCCGTCTACATGCTGGGACTCTCCGGTATAAGTATGCTCCTGGCCGGTATCTCTGTCCTTTTTATCAAAGAACACAAATCATCCAGGGAAAATTAAAGTGAAAATCAAAGCCTGCCTGTTCGACCTGGATGGTGTCATTGTTGACACCGCCAAATACCACTACATCGCCTGGAAAGAGATGGCAGCGGATCTGGGCTTCGACTTTACTGAAGACGAAAATGAGCTGTTAAAGGGGGTGAGCAGGATGCGTTCACTCGATATATTGTTGGAAATTGGCAAAATTATCAAAACTGAGGCTGAAAAACTGGAACTGGCCGATGGCAAAAACAGGCGGTACCTTGAATATGTCAGCAAGATGACAGAAGCAGAGATCTTGCCGGGTGTCACAAGGTTCCTGGACGATTTGCGCAGCAATGGCATCCTCATTGCCCTTGGATCAGCCAGCAAAAATGCCCCAATGATTTTGGAACGAATTCACCTCAAAGAGAAATTTGATGTGATCGTAGATGGCAATTCAGTTTCAAGAGCCAAACCCGATCCTGAAGTATTTTTAAAAGGGGCAGCCTTGCTGGGTGTTCATCCCAGGGAGTGCCTCGTTTTCGAGGATGCTCAGGCCGGAATCGATGCTGCCCGGAATGGGGAAATGAAGGTCATCGCTGTTGGTTCATCCGACCAACTCACCCTAGCCGACCATTATATTCCCGGATTCAAGAAATTAGACTATGAGCTTCTATCCAAATGGTACCAATGAAAGGTATAAGTTATGAGTTATGAGATATGGGTTTCAATTGAAGCTACAGCCTATAGCCAACTGCTAAAAGCCAATAGCTTAATCAAATTCATTAACAAGCAAAGCAAATGAAGGATTACATCGTACATGACGGATGGAAAATCATCGAAGAGGGGTTCCATCCCGAACACAATAAAATCACAGAAAGCCTGATGAGCCTGGGAAATGGGCGAATGGGGCACAGGGCCAACTTTGAGGAAAAATATTCGGGACTAACCCTACCGGGAAGCTATGTGGCAGGTGTCTACTATCCGGATAAGACCCGGGTGGGTTGGTGGAAAAATGGCTATCCCGAATATTTTGCCAAAGTACTCAATGCCGCCAACTGGATCGGGATTAACTTTAGAATAGGTACTACCGTCCTGGATCTCCATCACTGCAAGGTGCTAAATTTCAGACGCGAACTGGACATGCTGAATGGAATGCTTATCCGAACCTTTACTGCTGAACTCCAGGACGGCAAACTGGTCAGGGTTACTGCGAAAAGATTTGTCAGCATTGCACACTCCGAAATTGGTGCCATCAGGTATACCCTTGAAGCACTGAATTTTTCGGAGAAGGTTACCATCGTTCCCTACATCGATTTTGACGTGGTAAATACCGATGCCAACTACGATGAAAAATTCTGGGATGAGGTCAACAAATCGGTCGCACATGGAGAAGGATATGTGACCGCGGAGGTGAGAAAGACTTTGTTCCAGGTTTGCACCGGAATGAAATTCAGATTGTTAAAGAATGGAGAGATGATCCGTTTTCATGCTGACCTCGAAGAGCGGCAAAAGTTTGTCTCCAACATCGTCCATGTTCAACTTGAACCAGGAGACAAGCTCACCATCGAGAAATATGGTGTAAATCTCTCCTCCGAATATTGCAGCAAGAAAAATCTGAACAATACTGCAGCCCAGCACCTAAACAAGGCCTTCGAACAGGGATTTGACCATCTGTTGCAGGAGCATGCAGATCTTTGGCACCAAAAATGGGAGACCAGCGATATTCTAATCAAGGGAGATGTGGCTGCCCAACAGGGTATCCGGTTCAATATCTTTCAGTTGCAACAAACCTATACAGGGGAGGATGAGCGACTCAACATCGGTCCAAAAGGCTTTACCGGTGAAAAATATGGTGGCTCAACCTATTGGGATACCGAAGCCTACTGCATTCCATTCTTCCTGGCTACGGCTCCCTCCAAAGTAGCACAAAACCTGCTTTCCTACCGCCACAAGCATTTGCAAAAGGCCATTGAGAACGGGAAAAAACTTGGGTTCAACAGTGGTGCGGCCCTCTATCCCATGGTAACCATGAACGGTGAGGAGTGCCACAATGAGTGGGAAATCACCTTCGAGGAGATTCACCGAAACGGGGCCATTGCCTTTGCCATCTACGACTACATACGGTACACCGGAGACAAGGGCTACCTGCTCCCAAAAGGGTTTGAAGTTTTGCTGGGAATTTCAAGGTTCTGGTCACAACGGATCAACTGGTCGGCAGAAAAGCAAAAATATGTACTGCTAGGCGTCACAGGCCCCAACGAATATGAAAACAATGTCAACAACAATTTTCATACCAACAAGATCGCCCAGTGGACCCTTCAATATACCCTGGAGGTGATCGAATGGCTGAAAAGTGAAAACCTGAAAGAGTACGACAAATTAACCGCCAAATGGAACTTCGATGAAACTTCAGAAACATCCCGCTGGAAGGAAATCATCGAAAATATCTACTTCCCCCGTGATGAATCCCGGGGAATCTTCCTTCAGCAGGACGGCTTCCTCGACAAGGAGTTGGTACCTGCATCTGCGCTACCAGCAAAGGAGAGGCCTCTCAACCAGCACTGGTCGTGGGACCGGATCCTTCGTTCACCCTACATCAAACAGGCCGATACCCTCCAGAGTTTTTACCTCTTCGAAGGAGAGTATGACACGGAGACCATCCGGCGCCATTTTGATTTCTACGAACCACTCACCGTGCACGAATCCTCCCTTTCCCCCTGCATCCATACCATTCTGGCCGCCAGGATCGGTTACCCGGCCAGAGCCTACGAACTATACCTGCGTACATCGCGGCTCGATCTCGATGATTACAACAACGACACGGAAGATGGTTGTCACATCACCTCCATGGGCGGAACCTGGATGTCATTTGTTCAGGGCTTTGGCGGCATGCGCGTAAAAAACGGGAAACTCCACTTTGCTCCCATACTGCCCGAAAAATGGGAGGGCTACTCCTTCAACATCAATTTCAGGGGAACCACCATCCAGATTGAGGTGAACAAAAAAGAGGTGATGATGGAGAACCACTCTTCACAAGAGATAAAATTGATGGTATATGGCACCGAACTGGCAATTCCCGCAGGAAGCCAGATTATCACAGAAATTAATACCAGGATGATATGACAACAAGAAACGCTTTCAACAAGATCTCAGCTACATTGCTGTTTATCTGCACCATGGCATTGGCCCTTCAGGCTGCAACCAAAACAACACTCGAACGTGTTGAACCCTCCTTTTGGTGGGTCGGTTTTAAAAACAACAACCTTCAGCTATTGGTCCATGGAGACCAGATCTCCACCACAAAACCCGTAATCAATTATCCGGGGGTTGTGCTGGAATCGGTGGTTGCAGTCGAAAGTCCAAATTACCTTTTCCTCAACCTTAAACTGGCCAGCAATACCCTACCGGGAAAGTTCAATATCCAGTTTATGTTCGGAGGAAAGGCCGTTCAGACCTACAGCTATGAATTAAAGGCCAGGGAGGCAGGATCAGCCAGCAGGATCGGTTTCAATAGCTCGGATGTACTCTACCTGATCATGCCCGATCGCTTTGCCAACGGCGATCCATCCAACGACAGCAAACCTGAAATGGCCGACAAACTGAACAAAGCCGACCAGTACGGTCGCCATGGCGGCGACATCAAGGGGATGCTCGACCACCTCGATTATGTTTCAGAACAGGGTTACACCGCCCTATGGCTCAATCCGGTACTCGAAAACGACATGCCCGAAGCCTCTTACCATGGCTATGCCACCACCGATTTCTACCGTGTCGACCGTAGGTATGGCAGTAACGAGGATTACAAGCAACTGGGTATCGAGGCACAAAAGAAAGGCATCAAAATGATCATGGACATGATCTTCAACCATTGCGGAACCGGTCATTGGTGGATGAAGGATCTTCCCACCACCGACTGGCTCAACGCAGACGCCAAAACCATTACCAACCACCGCAAATCGGTCAGGCAAGATCCCTATGGATCGCAGCGCGACAAAGCGGAGTTCAACGATGGTTGGTTCGTCTCCTCCATGCCCGACCTGAACCAAAGGAATCCTTTGATGGCCAGGTACCTGATTCAGAACTCCATCTGGTGGATTGAATACGTAGGATTATCCGGCATCCGCATGGATACCTATCCCTATCCCGATCCTGAGATGATGGCAGAATGGACCCGCGAAGTGATGATCGAATATCCAAACTTCAACATCGTGGGAGAGGAGTGGAATACCAACCAGGTGCAGGTGGCCTATTGGCAGAAGGGGAAAGTCAATCCCGATGGTTACCGTTCCTTCATGCGCAGCCTGATGGACTTCCCGCTGCAGGATGGCATCGTGAAGGCATTCTCTGAAAAAGAGGGATGGAGCGAAGGAATCAACCGGTTGTACGATGTACTTGCCCTTGATTTCATCTATCCCAGTCCCAAGGATCTTGTCGTTTTTGCCGACAACCACGATACCGAACGGTTCTTTACCGCGATCCGCGAAGATTTTGGCAAGTACAAGATGGCCATGGCCTACCTGATGACCATCCGGGGTATTCCGCAGAGCTACTATGGAAGTGACATCCTGATGACCGGCCGCAAAAGCGACGGCGATGGCATGCTGCGCAAGGATTTTCCCGGAGGTTGGACAGGTGACCAGGTGAATGGGTTCACTGGCGAAGGATTGACAGCCCAACAGAAGGAGGCCCAGCAATACCTGAAGAAACTGATTACCTGGCGCAAGGGCAAACCAGTCATCCACAATGGCCAAATGCTGCATTACCTGCCAAAAGAGAGTGTTTACACCTATTTCAGGTTCAACGAAAAGGAAAATATCATGGTCATTCTCAACAACAACGATGCTGAAAAGCCATTCAATATTGACCACTACCGAGAAGGTCTCAAAGGTGCATCCAAAGGGTATGAGGTGATTTCAGGCAAAAAGATGGAGGATCTTGCCACCTTAAAAATACCGGCACATTCCGCAATGATAATCGAGTTAAAATAAATGGTGACAGATAGTAGTTTTAGTAAGTAACCGAAAATGGGGGAAGCGATTCTCCCATTTTTTATTCATTGCCGTTGACATCAGCCAACGGCAATGAATCGAAAAATCCTGTTCATACTTTCATCCTGAACAACCTGATTCAGACGACTATTCATACTGTAGAACCTCTGCCAGCTTCATCCTGAAAAGGTTGACTGACAACAAATAAATTACCGAAAAGATGATGACCGACATACCCACCACCGGTAGCAGGAAGAACCAGAAATTGAGCTCAATGTGGTGCAGGTAGGTTTGAAGGAACCAGTTGTTGTAACCATACCAAGAGAGCGGCACCGCAGTGCAGACTGCGACCATAAATTGAACCAGCATCTGTCCTGAGAGGAGTCTCGACACATCCTCAACCTCCGCTCCCAGGGCCTTGCGGATACCCATCTCCTTCCTGTTCTGATTGATGGTAATCAGGATCAAACCAATGATGCCCACTACGGCTATCAGGATGGCAAGTACCGAAAAAAGGGTAAATACTGCACCGAAGGTCTTGTCAGGCTGGAGATCCAGCACCATTTTATCATCCAGCGAGAAATACTCGAAGGGTTGGTTGGGAAATATCGATGCGTAGGCTGTCCGCAATTTGGGAAGCAGTGTGGCGAAAGCACCCGGTTGCAAGGAGGTCAATTTCATGGTAAGGTAGGTCTTAGGCGCATCATTCAGGCTAATCACGGTAGGTACCGGGGCAGTTTTGATGGACTTAAAATAGAAATCATCTACGATTCCAACGATCAACCACTCCTGGTCGGCGCCTTTCACCATGACCTTGTTCACCGCCTCTTCCGGAGTAGTGTAACCCATCCGCTCCATCGCCAGTTTGTTCATCAGCACCGTACGTTGACTGAAGGTCTCATTTTTATGGAAATTACGTCCTGCCAGCAGTTTGATCTTGTAGAAATCAAGAAATTGATCGTCCACATTGATGGCAAAATAGGCCTTGCTGTCGGTCTGATCAAACCCTTTTCGTCGGCCACTGAAGAAGTTGTTGATCTCCTGGCCAGGTATATCCGAGCTAAAGGTAAACTCTTTCACCTGCGGCATTTCCAGCACCCTGTTTTTGAAAAGCAACAGTTTGTTCATCCGGGTTTCCGCATCATCAGCGGTTCTGGGAGCCCTGACAACCAGGCTGGAGGTATAATCCACCCCCATCTCCTTCTCCATCAGGTAGGAGGCTTGCCGATAGGTAACCAAAGTGCCGATCAGCAACACGATAGAGATGATGAACTGAACGGTAATAAGTCCCTTCCTGAAAAGCAGCCCCGGGACAGAATTTTTAAACTTGCCTTTTAAAACCGTTACAGGCTGGTAGGAGGAGAGCACCAGCGCAGGATAGATGCTCGACAGCACGATGCCCGACAGGAAGATCAGCAAACCGATCCGGACAAATCCCGGATGCAGAAACAGGTTAAAATCCTGAATATTGGTCACCTCTTTGAAAAGTGGGTTGAGCAGGAGGAAGAGCAGCACCGTAACACCCAGGCAGAGCAGATTGAAAACAAATGCTTCGGTCAAAAACTGCATGACAAGCCTGGCTTTGGTAGCTCCATTGATCTTTTTAATGCCGATCTCACGGGCTCGCTCCATCGATTGGGCAGTCACCAGGTTTACATAATTGATCCAGGCCACCAACAGGAGAAAGAGGGCAAATCCGAAGAGAATGTTGGTGGTTTTTGGATTTCCGGGAGGTTCGGTTTCATATTCGATGTTCGAATGAAGATGGATATCGCAAATGGGTTGAAGGTAATACTCGTCACGGGTTTGGCTGGCGTTCAGTAGGGTCAGGTAGTTTTTGGCGATCATGTCCGGCAAAGCCTGGTTACAGAATTTGGTAGGATTCACTCCCTCTGCCAATTGGATGTAAGTATGGAACAAATCTCCCCGCCAGTTGGTGTTCAGATTCTGCCGGGCATTGACGAAAGTGGGCAAAGAGAAGAAGAATTCTGTTTTCAGGTGGGAGTTGGCCGGAATATCCTGAAAGACTGCCGTGACCGTATACTTCTCGGTATCGTTCACGGTGAGGAGCTGCCCGATGGGCCGATCCTTGCCGAAATAGCGTTCTGCAGCACGCTGTGAAATCGCTACCGTATTGGGCTGCTCCAGGCACAAGTTGCTGCCTTCAATGATCGGGATCGAAAACATCCCAAACATTGAATTGCTGGCGTAATAGGTTTTTGTTTCGTTGTAGGTCACTTTGTCGCCCACCCTGTTTTCGCTTCTTACCGTGATGTTGTATTTCCTGATTACCATTCCCCAATCCTCCACTTCGCTGTAATTCTCCTTCAGCCAGTTCCCGGTAGGGTAGAACGAGTTGGCAGTTTTCCATTGAAGTTTTCCATATTGGTACCGGTCGTAGGCTACACGGCAGACCCTGGAGCCCTTTTCGTGGTACCCGTCGAAACTACGTTCGTAAAAAACATACTCAAAAATAAATAGGGAACTGAGGATTCCCAGTGTCAACCCAAACAGGTTGATGGCCGAAATAAGCTTGTGCTTTTTCAGGTTGCGAAAGAACATTTTAAGGTAAGTCAAGATCATATAGCTGGTTTTGTGTTAACACTCAATTTTCAATCTTGTTGTGCTCCCTGAGCACAGTCGGAAGGTCGAAAGAATTTCATTCATATTCTTTTAGTCACTCTTTTCTCGTTACTCTTCTCTTTTTACAGTTCTCCTTTTTCGGTTGTCGCCCTTCCGTCCGATAGGAGTGAGCATGCGTTTTTATATATACTACCGCGGACGGTGGTCTCCTGTCATCTCTTCTTTCCCCCGGTTGAAACCGGGGGTTATGGATAGGTAACCCCTTCGGGGTTATGATCTACATCAAAAAATCTTACCAATCTAGTCATCCAATAAATCCAAACACAGACACCTATTCATACCGTAGCGCCTCCACCGGATTTCTCGTTGCGGCTTTCCAGCTTTGCCAGCTAACTGTCAATAATGCAATTCCCAGTGCCAGCAACCCGGCCAAGGCAAAGATCCACCAGCTCAGTTCGGTTTTATAGGCAAAGTTTTCGAGCCATTGGTGCAATACGTACCAGGCAATTGGTGTGGCTATCACAAATGCTACACCAACCCATTTCACAAAATTCCGGTTGAGCATGACCAGTATCTCCAAATTGCGTGCGCCATTTACTTTTCGCACACCAATTTCTTTGGTGCGCTGATTGGCAGAATATACAGCAAGACCAAAGAGTCCGATGGCAGCGATGAAAATGGCGAGACATGTGAACAAGGTAAAAACACGCCCAAAAGATTGATCTGCTTTGTATTGCATATTGAAATCATTGTCAAGGAAGAAGTATTGAAAATGATCTTCCGGATAGGTTTGTTTCCAGATTTTTTCAATTTTCGCGATAGTTTGTTTTAAATCAGCAGATTTCACTTTGATGGAATAGTATCCAATATCCGACATCCACTTGTATCCAAAGAAGAAAATAATCGGTTTAATCTCCTTTTTGAGCGATTCGTGGTGGTAATCTTTTAGGACACCGATGATCCTGTACTCTGTTTTTCCAACGATCACCATGGAGTTAACGGCTGATATCGGATCTGAATAGCCCAATTGTTTCATCGCCGATTCGTTCACGATCATCGTATTGTTGCTTTCATTTTCTTCCCTTGAAAAGCCATTCCCGGTGACCAGTTTAAGGTCAAAAGTTTGAATAAAATCATAATCGATGTAGGCATACGAAAAAACATTTGCGGTATTGGGCTGATCGGTTGCTTTACGGACATCCTGTTTCTTCCACAAAATCTCCTTTCCCGGAAGAATGGAAGAGGTGGTAACCGATTCTACTCCCGTCAATTGCCTGATCTGTTCTTTGTAGGTGTTCAGCTTACTCATTCGCTGAGGTCGCCCGATTTGGGTGGGAGGAGAAAAAGTGACCAGTGTCTGTTCAATATTTACCCCCAGATCACGGCTCTTCATGTAACTGATCTGCTTAAAAACAGTTAAGACTACGGTTATCAGGAAGATTGATGCTGCAAACTGTGCTATCACCAGAAACTTGCGCAAATCGAGGGATTTGGTATCTGAACTATGAATGCCTTTGAACAAATCAATGGCTTTGTAAGATGAAAGAAAGAGTGCAGGGTACAATCCTGAAATCAGGACCCCGAACAGAATGATACCTGCCAGGATGATGATATAGTTCCAGCCAATCGTGGATTCGATCGGCAAGTCACCAACCGATGAAAACCAATTTTTAAGCAGAAATACGAATGCTATGGCGATAAGGACACTGATAAGATTGGTAATCAATGCTTCTGTCAGATACTGATACACCAGGTGCTGTTTCATGGCACCCGCCATCTTTCTTAAGCCGATTGATTTGGCGTGCTCGACGACCCTGACCAGCGTTAGGTTTACAAAATTGATCCATGCGATGATAAGAATGACCAATGCGATAAACTCCATTGCTATGACAGAATTTCGATCTCCATTTGCTTTTATCTCATTGTCAAGCTGAGAATTAAGATGGATCTCCGTAATTGGCTGCAGCCTAAACTCTGCCTTGCCGTTGTTCTGTGTGATCTTTTTGGTATAGTCAATGCCAATGCGGGCAATTTCCGATTCAATTTGTTTTGGATTGGTTCCAGGTTGAAGCAAAAGATAGCTGTACCAACCAGCATAACCGTATTCCCAGCTTGTAACCTGCTTGTTTAAAATAGATGCCTTGGGATTTTTAATGATTTCAGATCCGGTTGTATCGTCCCAATTCTGGAAATAATGGTTATAGGTTTGCCAACTCAGCAGCATATCGAAGGTAATGTGCGAATTTGAAGGGATATCCCGGTAAACACCAGTTACACAAAATCGCCATCCCTGGCAAACTTTGAACCATTTACCAACGGCATCTTTTGTGCCAAAAAGGCTGAGCGCTGCCGTTTCTGAGATAACTGAAGAATAGAGCGGTATCAATGGATTATCGGTCTTTTTATCGATGTAGTCGAGTTGGAAGACACTCTGAAAGGTGGAGTCGGTCACATACATCTGTATATCGGCAATCTGGTTATCCTCGTTGTAAACAGTTACCACATCCTTAAAAAGCTGCGTACTGCCAATGACTTCCGGAATTTTTTCCTTTAAAACGGGTGCCATCCCTCCCAATGTACGAGCGCTGTTAAAGCTCAGTTCACCATTTTGAAAACGGGCATAGCTAATTCTGTATATATCGTCAGATTTTTGCCAGTTCGTATCATAATTGTGCTCATAAGCCACATGCATTAAAATGAGGATCGAGGATGCCAGACCAACGGCTAGCCCCAGGATATTGATCATCGTAAGCGATTTGTTTTTCAACAAGCTCCGTGCCGATATTTTCCAGTTGATGTTATTCATAGATAAACGCTTGAGATTCGTTATTCACTGATTTCTTCGATATTTATATTCTATTTGACTGATTCCAATATCCAGCAAATTCTTCAATTCTGTAAATTCTGATTCAGATGACCATTCAAACCTACTTCCTGATCATCCCATCCTCCAGCCTGATCACCCTGTTCCCATATCCCGCAAACTTCTCGTTGTGGGTCACCTGGAGGATAGTCATTCCCTCCTTGTTCAGTTGCTGCAGGGTCTCCATAATCAGCTCACCCTGTGTGGAGTGCAGGTTCCCGGTAGGTTCATCGGCCAGCAACAATTTGGGTTTGCCGATAATGGCGCGGGCGATGCCCACCAATTGCTGCTGACCTCCAGAAAGTTGCTGCGGAAACAGCTCTTTTTTGGCCACCATGTTGAAACGGTCGAGCAGTTCGGCCACCATCGCCTGGCGGTCTTTGCTTTTGACCCCTTTGTAGATCAGTGGTGTTTCGATGTTTTCGTAGACCGTCATCTCTTCGATCAGGTGGTAGGCCTGGAAGATGAAACCCATGAAATTGCGGTGGTACTCCACCTTTGCTTTCTCTTTCAGGTCGTGTACCGATTGGTCTAAAAGCGAATATTCGCCGGCCGATGGTTCATCCAGAAGCCCAATGATATTGAGCAAAGTGGATTTCCCGGACCCGCTGGGACCCATGATACTGACGAACTCTCCCTCCTTCACATCGAGGTTAATACCTTTTAACACGAATGTCCGCTGAAACTTTGAGTCGTAGTACTTGTCTACTTTTGCTAAGTATATCATATAAAAGATTTTAAAATATATTATTCTAGTTTAATTGAAGTAATTTGAATTATTATTTATACATTTGTCCATGAAATTTTAAAATACAATTTTAAAATTTCATGGACAAATCCCATATATTACCATGAATATTTAAAATTTTATACCGTCTGATATGACAATCATCAGAAGAATTAGTGCTGAAATCCACGATTCTTTGAGCTTCTTTCCGGTCGTAACGATCATGGGTCCGCGCCAGGTGGGAAAAACCACCCTGGCCAAATCAATTATGGATGAGACTGGCAAACAGGCAATTTATCTCGACCTTGAACTTCAGTCGGATTTGACCAAACTGGAAGATGCTGAGCTGTTCCTGTCCTACCATACCGACAAGCTCGTTGTGATCGATGAAGTTCAAAACAAGAAAGAGCTCTATCCGCTTTTGCGGGCGTTGGTAGATAAGACCGGTGTACCCGGGCAATTTCTGTTGCTGGGTTCCGCCTCACCAGAACTGATCCGCCATTCTTCAGAATCTTTGGCCGGCAGGATCGCCTACCACCAGCTTTTCCCCTTCGATCTGACTGAAATCCCGGAATCGGTGACCCAGAATGAGCTCTGGATGAAAGGAGGATTTCCAAAATCGCTGTTCGCCCCCGGTAAAGATCTGTCTCAAAAATGGATGGAGAATTTTGTCAGCACTTACTTGAACCGCGACTTGTTACAGCTTGGATTGAGTGCCTCTCCCACCACTATCCGCAACCTTTGGTCGATGATGGCCTACCTGAACGGTCAACTGTTCAATGCGACAAACCTGGCCAATTCGCTGGATGTTACCACCCCAACAGTAAAGCGGTATGTCGATTTCCTGGAGGAGGCATTTCTGCTGAAGAGCCTTCACCCATTTTCGTGGAATATGAAAAAAAGATTGGTCAAGACACCCAAAGTATACCTGACCGATACTGGGATTCTGCATTACCTGACGGGGATAACCGATTTCAACAGTCTGGCAGGAAATCCACTGATCGGCAGTTCATGGGAGGGTTTTGTAGTGAATCAACTCCTGGCATTAAAGAAAAATCAGCTAAAACTTTTTTTCTACCGGACGCATCAGGGGACAGAAGTTGACCTGGTATTCACCAAAGGGTTAACTGTGGTGGCAACTGCCGAAATCAAATATTCCAACTCCCCGCAACTGACCAAAGGGAACTATCTCGCATTTGAGGATTTGAATGCCCCCATCAACTATGTCATTACTCCCTCTTCTGATGACTACATTTTCAAAGAACGTATCAGGGTATGCTCCCTGCGAGCTTTTATTACCAATTATCTTCCAAATTTATAGCTTGGGGCAAAAGGCATGGGGCATGATGTTTGAGCCATTTTCAACCTCTTCCCTTCCGTCCGATCCGGTCATTTAATCATTTTCCAATATGCCACCGCGGACGGTGAACTCCCTACATCTGTTTTCCCCGGGTTGAAACCGGGGGCTATTGATTGCCACCTTTCCCGGGTTTTTAATCTTCAAACTAAGCATTCTGTTAATTCTTTAATTCTGTTAATTCTGATTCAGACGACCTACTCATACCGCAACGCCTTCACCGGGTTCCGACTGGCTGCCCTCCAGGTTTGAGACAGAACCGTGATCAATGCAACCACCGAGGCCAGGGTAGGTCCAACTACAAAGGCCCAAAGAGGCATTGCAGTATGAAAATGGAATCTCCCGAGGAATATTTTTCCCAAAATGTAGGCTAAAGGCAAAGCCAAAACCGAAGCGATGGTCAGCCATTTGGTGTAACTGGTCAGCAGTAGCCTGACAATGGAGGCGATGGTGGCACCGTTGGTTTTTCGGATGCCTATCTCTTTGGTACGGCTCTCTGCGGTGAAAGAGGCTAGTCCGAAGAAGCCCAGGCAAGCCAGCAGGAGGGCGATACCAAAAGCCACTCCAACCAGGTTGGACGGGGTATTCAGGTTGGAATAGGATGGCAGGTCGCGGAACAACCTGGGTTGAAACAGTGCCTCTGGTTCGTAGTGCCGGTATACCTTTTTTATCGCTTCGGCTATCGCCGGAAAGCCTCCCGAGCTATATTTTACCAACAATACAGGTCGGTCTGCTGGTTGGATCCGAAGGATAGTGGGAACGATCGGACCTGCCAGGTCAATGGCATGGAAACCCTTGAACATCCCAATCACCTGACCCTGTTTGCCTTCTACCGTGATGAGTGACCCGACCGGATTTTTGCTCTTCATCACCCTGGCTGCCACATCGTTGATCAGATAACAGCTTGAATCGGTGGTAAAGGAGGAATTGAAGAAGCGACCCTCCACCAGGTTGACCTCCACCACCTTGTTGTAATCGAAATCGGTATTAACACACCAGAAATGAAGCTTCTGGGCCGCATCCTTTCCTTCCCAGCCAACCTCGCTGGTAGGTCTTGTACCCCTTGTGGGAATACAATTGGTAAAGCTGACAGCGTCAATACCTGGGATAGCCAGCAATTCTGTCTTGACACTCTCCAAATGTTTCTGAATATTCGGGGCGTTGTCCAACACAATCAGCTTCTCCTGTTCAACCCCAAAATGGTAGTTGCGCATGTAGCTATCCTGCGTCTTTACTATCATCATGCTAATAATCAAAACAATAGGAATTACAAATTGGAATACTATCAGGCCTTGCCTGAACTTGCTGTAACTATTACTGGTAGCGATCCTCCCCTTCAGTACATTCACCGGATTGGAAGATGCCAGGTACAATGCCGGAAAGAGGCCGGAAGCAAGGCCGGTAAACAGGGTGACACCCACAAAGAAAAGGAGCATCCTGAAGTCCAGCAATTTGAACTGGATATCATTGTGGAACAACGAATTGAAACCCGGAAGGAGCAGACTTACCAGGATGACTGCACTCACCAGGCTGGTCACAGTAACAATCAGTACCTCTCCCAGGAATTGCAATACAATTCCCGGTTTACCTGAACCTACCACCTTCTTGATGCCGGCCTCCCTATATCTCCTGATATTCAGTGCAATGGCGAGGTTGATGAAATTGAAACAGGCAATAAGCAGTATGGCAAACCCAATGGCACCGGAGATGAACACACTTTGCATCTCTTTCCAGACCCTTTCCCCTCCTGCATAACCATATAGCACCTTCTCTTTCAATGGGAAAAGGAAAAGCTCCTGGTTCAGGGTAGCCTCCTGTTTCCCGATCAGACCTCTGATCTTGTTTTCAACAAGCATCCGATCCGTGCTACGCTTCAGCAACGCCCAGGTTTGGTTGGCTGTAGCCCCCGTTTCGGTTGCCCAGCTATTTTCGGCAAGAAACTTTGCAAAAGGAAGAACAAAGTCAAATTGCAAGGTAGATTGCCTTGGGACTTTTCTGAAAACTGCAGCCACTTTGAACACCTCCTCTTTCCCATTCTCTTTAACAGCCAATGTTTTACCAATGCAATCAACATGGCCAAAGAACTTTACAGCCATAGTCTCCGAAATCACAATGGTATTCAAATCGCTCATTGCCTTGTCATTGCCCTGCCGCAGTGGAAAAGAAAACAGGTCAAAGAAGTTGTCGTCGGCATAGTATCCCTGTTCAGAGATTGTTTTTTCTCCCTGAATGAATGAAAAGTCACAACCTGCCACCCTTGTCATTGCCTCAATTTCAGGTGCCTGAACTTTCAACTGGTCGGCCAGGGAGGCAGAAAGGTATTGCTTGGGGAAACGGTCCCCGTTGAAGTAGGTGACGTAGGCATCGACAGAATAGAGCCTGTCGTAGTTTTGGTGGAACTTGTCGAAGCTGAAGAGATTGAGAATGTGGAGTACCGCGATAATGGCACTGGTCAGTCCAAAAGTGAGGCACACAAAATTGAGCAGACTGTAAGTCTTGTTGCGCCACAAATAGCGCAGGGCGATTTTGAATGACATTCCAAACATGGTGAGCTAATATTTATTTTGTTCTTGCTTAAGTTCTTAACATGATAATTCTTCTTGTTTCCCTTCTCTTGTTATTCGTTCCTTCCGTCCGAAACAATCATATTTTATATTTTATAAATGCTCCCGCGGACGGTGAAACCTCTTCCTTTTCCTCCCCCGGGTATCGCTCCTTCGTCGCTAAACCCGGGGCTATTGAGCTTTAACCCTTTCAGGGTAAAACTTCAAAGTTTCGCTTTCCCCGTTTCAACTCTTCAACCTCCGGATTTCCATTCTCATAGTCCCCAAGTCTCCGTCATTCTTCAGTCTCCGTTTCCCCGTTTCTCCGTTTCAATATTTTCCAAACATCTTCAAGGACGACCACACAGGGTCGCCCCTGCTCTCTAACCCATCTCCCCCATCTGCTTTTTCAACTCCTCAGTAATCACTTGTCCGTCGAACAAATTTATCACCCGGTGGGCAAATTCGGAGTCATGCATGGAGTGGGTCACCATCACGATAGTGGTTCCTTCGCGGTTCAATTCGGTCAGCAGGTTCATCACTTCCAGTCCGTTTTTGGAGTCCAGGTTCCCGGTAGGCTCATCCGCAAGGATCAGTTTCGGATTGGCAACGACTGCACGGGCAATGGCCACGCGTTGCTGTTGACCACCGGATAGTTGTTGCGGGAAGTGTTTCTTGCGATGGCTGATTTTCATTCGTTCCAATACCTTCTCCACCATCTCCTTGCGTTCTTTGGCACTCAATTTCAGGTAGATGAGTGGCAGCTCCACATTCTCGTAAACATTGAGTTCGTCAATCAGGTTGAAGCTTTGGAATACAAACCCGATGTTGCCCTTCCTTAGTAATGTACGGTTGCGCTCCTTGAACCCACCAACCTCTGCGCCATCGAAATAGTACTCACCGGAAGTCGGATTGTCGAGCAGGCCGATAATGTTCAGCAACGTAGATTTGCCACATCCCGACGGACCCATGATGGCCACAAATTCCCCTTTTTGAATATGCAGGCTCACCTCATTCAACGCACTGGTTTCGATCTCTTCCGTGCGAAACACTTTGTTCAAATTAACTGTCTTAATCATGATGTAAGAATTGCAGAGAGCATGGGGCAGAAGGTCTTCTTCCACCCTACTCTGGTTGGTTAATATTTATTTATCTAATATTCTTTAAGTTACACATCAAAAATCAACGCTAAAAAACTTCATTACTGCGCACTATACTAATATTTTCTTCTTCCGTCCGAAATGATCTTCACTTCAGCTCTCCAAATACTACCGCGGACGGTGGCCTCCCATCTTTTTCCTCCCCCGGGTATCGCTCCTCCGTCGCTAAACCCGGGGCTATTAAGCTTTAACCCTTTCAGGGTATAACTTCAGAGTTTCGCTTTCCCCGCTTTACCGTTTCAATTCTTCAACCTCAGGAGTTCCACTCTCTTAGTCCCTCTGTCTCCTTATTTCATTGTGATCCGCTCGTTCGTCCCGAACACCTCATACCCTGAGGTAATCACCTTTTCGCCGGCTTTGAGCCCTTCCAGTACTTCGTAATATTGTGGGTTCTGCTTACCGATTTTGATGGGTCGTTTGATGGCTTCAGTTCCGGCTTCGTTCACTACGAAAATCCACTGACCGCCGGTACTTTGGAAGAATCCTCCCCGTGGGATCATCAGTGCCTTTTGCGACTCACCCAATTCCAGTTTTACATGGTAGGTTTGGCCGGTGCGCACATTCTCAGGTTTGGAACCTTCGAAAACCAAATCAATTTTAAATTGGCCTTCCCGCACATCGGGATAGACCTTTTTCACCGTGAGGTTGAAATTTGCCCCGTTGCGGTCGAGTGTTGCTGCCAACCCACGGATTACCCTGTCGATATAATGCTCGTCGATCTTGGCATTTACCTTAAAGTTGTCCAATACATTGACCTGTCCTATGCGCTGCCCGCTGTTGATTGACTGTCCGATCTCGGCGTCCAGCATGCCCAGCTGGCCATCCACTGGTGATTTTACATTCAGGTCGCCCAGCCGCTCGTGAACCAGGTCAAGCATCTGCCGCATTTTGCCCAGGTCTATTTCGAGCGTTTTCATGGAGGTGGTCCGCAGCATGGAGTCATTTCTGGCTTTCAGTTTATTGATCACCAACAGATCGACCTCATATTCATAATCCTCTTTTGCCTGGGTAAAATCCTCTTTCGAAATAAGTTGCTCCTTGAACAATGTTTCATACTGGCTGAAGGTTCGCTTTTTCCTGGTTACCTTGAATTCGCTGTCCAGAATATTTCTTTTTGACTGAATCAATTCTGTCTCAAAACTGATCCGGGTACTGCGCAGGTAGTTCTCTTTCTCTGCCAGCGCGGCTTCACTGTTCAGAATGGTCTGGTACAATTGGCGGTTCTCCAGTCGCAGGATCACATCTCCCTTTTTTACCATGGCCCCCTCTTCGATAAACCGCTCCTCCACGGTGCCCCCTTCCACCGCATCCAGGAAAATGGTGGTAATTGGCTCAACCTGACCGATGACAGTGATGTAGTCGTTGAAGACACCATCTTCCACGCTGCTGATCACCAACTGATCTTTTTCCGCACGAAAGACAGAGGTGTGGTCACCAAATACCAGTTTCAAGACCAGCATGGCAAAGAGCAGTATCCCTGCTCCCCAGAAAATATGTTTCTTCTGGACACCTTTTTTCTTCTCTATCATCCTATCCATTCCCATGACAATGCAATTTTAGATTTTGGAATTTCGATTTTGGTCCCTGAGCCTGTCGAAGGGTCAAAGGGTTGGATTGCGCCGCGATCGAAATTCATGCTAGTTTCTATTTTCTCTTTCCTTGTTCCTTATTATTTATACCTTCTTCCACTATTCCTTTCTCCCGTCCGATAATATGCTATCATCTTTTTTCAACTTGCTACCGCGGACGGTGAACTCTCTTCCTTTTCCTCCCCCGGGTATCGCTCCTCCGTCGCTAAACCCGGGGCTATTAAGCTTTAACCCTTTCAGGGTATAAGAACCTAATTATCATCATCCTACTTCCTGTCTCAGTTTCGTCGTTTCCCCGTTTCTTTCTTCGCGGTTTTCACCTTCTCCTGGAAACTAGTCTCCCATGCCCTAGGTCTCCCAGTCCCTGAGTCCCCAAGTCCGCTCCGTCCTTTCCTACGCTTCCCAAAACCTGTTCCCCCTGTAAAACTCGAGTACCCTCTTCTTTACCTCAAATAGTAATTTGGCATGCAGAATTTGGGCTGAAGAGTTGGCCAACCGATTTTTGGTCGTGTTGAGTTCAATGGCGCTGATCATTCCCTGTTCAAATTTTCGCTGGGCTGCCTGAAATGCCAGTTGATCGGCCTCCTTCTGTTTCTCTGCTTGTTGGAGTTCCTTTTCAGAGGCTGTCAGTTCATTGTAATTCCGCTCCATCTCGTAGAGCAAGGTCTGTTTGGCCAGGTTTAGTCGCGTAAGGGCTTGAGCCTCCTCGATTTTTGCGCTTTGCACCCCAAATCTCACATTGTTTCTGTTAAACACAGGAATGGAGAGGGTTGCACCCAAAAACTGCCGTTGGTTGTTATTGATTTGATCCCTGAAAGCAATCACCTGGTCATTGGCGTCCTTGTTTGTCTCATAAAAACCTGTATTGTAGGTGGCCTGCAATCGGATGGAGGGTGAAAACCCGCCCTTGCTGATGCTCACATTTTTCCGACTAGCCATCCACTCCTGCTCGTAGCTTTTGATGTAGGGAGACCAGGCAGTGTGTTGCGCATAAAGCGCTTGGATATCGGTCAGATTCCCTTTCGAAGCAGCATCAGTTGTTGGAATAATCAACTCCAAAGGCGCTTCAGGAGGCAGGTTCATCGCCTTTTTCAGCCCGATCCTTGCCGTGGCAATGTTGTTACTGGTCTGGATAAAGAAGAGCTCCTCTTTCTCATAGTTTGCTTTCACCTCCAATAGATCTGACTGAGATTTTAACCCGGTAGTAATCAGAATCTGGACCTTCCTTACATTCAACTCCGACAAAGCCTTCTGATCGTTGGCAATCTTCAGCAACTCTTCGTAATAGATGACATTGAAGAAGTTGTTCATGACCGAAAATGCCACATCATCCGCCACATTCAGCCGGTTGCTTAGGGTTGCCTCCTTCTTGAAAGCCCGGTACCTGACCTGGTTTTGGGCCATGAAACCTTTGAAAAGATCGACCGAAGCTCCCAAATAGTAAGAGTTGTTAAAAAAGGCAGTGTTGACATAGGTGTTGGTAGCCGGGTCCACAGATCTGCCAAAGTTTTTACCCGCATCCGATCCGGCACCAATGGCTGGCAGCATGTTCCATTTGGATTGGTTGTAGCCAAGTGCGGCTAGGTCTGCACTCATTCCGGCATCCTGCAACTGAAGGTTGTTTTTCAAGGCATAGTTGATGCAGTCGTTGAGGGTCCAACGCTCCTGGGCCACCATTTGCATGCCAGACCATATCAAGGCAAATAGCAGTAATGGAAATCTCATCATTCAAACTTTTATACTTAATACATAGCTAAAACAATGCCAAAATTTATACGTGCTGATAATCAGTAGCTTTAAACACCAAGTCATTGCCTACAAGTAAAAATAATTGACATCAATCTGTCAAATAATTTTACACTTTCTTGATATTGTTTATCGCATCTTTTAACTTTGAAATAAAAATGGCCAGAGGAAATGTCCTGATCATTGATGACAACAAGAGCATCCTGGGTGCACTGGAGATTCTACTGGCACCTGATTTTCAAACCATAACCACCCTGTCGGATCCCAGCCAGATCCCGACTGAACTTCGAAAGAAAGAGTACAACCTCGTGATCCTTGACATGAATTTCAATGCAGGTATCAATACCGGCAACGAAGGAATCTATTGGCTGGGAAGAATCAAGGAGACCCATCCGGAGATTTCGGTGGTGATGATCACGGCCTATGGCGACATTGAATTAACAGTGAAAGCACTCAAACTAGGTGCAACTGATTTTTGTCTGAAACCCTGGGACAACAACAAATTGCTTGCCACCCTAAGATCTGCCATTCAGCTGAATTTGTCGAAAAGGGAGGTAAGCCAGCTGAAGGAAAAAGAGAAGGGGCTCAAGCATGAGATCAACCGGGAGCAGAGATTTATTGTAGGCTCCTCTCCAAAATTGGTACATGTGCTGAATCTGGTACGCAAGGTGGCCAAAACGGATGCCAATATTCTGATAACAGGGGAAAATGGAACAGGCAAAGAGCTGATTGCCCAGGAAATCCATAGAATGTCGGAACGGGCCCAGGAGGTAATGGTCAATGTTGATATGGGGGCTATTACAGAATCCTTGTTCGACAGTGAACTATTCGGACATGTTAAGGGGGCATTTACAGATGCAAGGGAGAGTCGCCCCGGCAAATTCGAGGTTGCGGAAAAGGGGACCCTCTTTCTGGATGAGATTGGGAATCTCTCTTTTCATCTACAGGCAAAACTACTGACAGTCATTCAGAACCGTCAAATATCGCGAATTGGCTCCAACCAGATGGTACCGGTGGATATCCGCCTGATTTGCGCTACCAACAAGAATCTGGAGATCATGGTCCATGAAGGACTCTTTCGGGAAGACCTGCTTTACCGGATCAATACGATTCAAATCGAGGTTCCTCCGTTGCGGGAAAGGGGTGATGATGTGCTGCTGCTCAGTGAATTCTTTCTGAAAAAATACAGTTCCAAATACAACAAACAGGGGTTAAGGATTAACCAACAGGCGCTTGACAAACTGCACAAATATTCGTGGCCGGGTAACATCCGTGAGCTTCAGCACACCATTGAAAAAGCCGTTATCCTGTGCGAAGGTAGTTTACTGAAGCCTGAAGATTTCTTTATGAGACCACTTGGCCCCTCCAGGCAAGTCAAGAATGATCTAACCCTTTTTGACATGGAGACCAGAATGATCCATCAGGCCATTGAAAAATACAACGGGAATCTTAGTGCAGCCGCAGAGCAATTGGGAATATCCAGACAGACCCTTTACAACAAAATCAAAAAAACCAGTCGATGATTAGCCGAAATTTCTACTTTCAACTGATTTTCAGGGTGTTTGTACTGACTAGTATTGCCATCGCTGTGGGTTACTGTATTGCGGCAAAATGGGCCATTTCTCTGGTTGTACTTCTTCTCCTGGCCGAAACAGTTGTGGTGGCAAATCTTATCAACTATTTGAATTCGACCAACAGGAAACTAAATTTTTTCCTGGAATCAGTCGAAAATGAGGATTCAACTTTGCGGTTTCCTTTCGATGAGTCAAATCAACCCATTCAGGCGCTTTACCAAAGTCTGAACAGAGTGAACCAACAAATTCAACAGGTCAAAATTGAAAGTCGCCAGCAAGAGCAATATTTTCAAACCCTACTTGAACAGGTAGCCACAGGTATCATTACCTATGACAGCAAAGGCTTTGTCCTCCATGCCAATCATGCAACAAAAAAGATGCTTGGGATCAATGTGCTTACCCATATCAATCAGCTGGAAAGGATCAACTCAAATCTCTTTCAGGTCATAAAGAATATCAAACCGTTTGAGCAAAAACATGTATCCGTAACGGGTGAAAAGGGTTCTTTTGAGCTCTCTTTGAAAGCCACATCATTTAAAGCGAAAGAAAGTGAGCTGATGCTACTCTCCTTGCAGGATATCCGCAATGAACTGGACGAAAAGGAGCTGGACGCCTGGATGAAGCTAATACGTGTGCTCATGCATGAAATCATGAATTCGATTGCTCCGATTACCTCTCTTTCAGAAAGTCTTTGCAACTATTACACGATAAATGGAAGACTTGTACGGCCTGAAGAGGTAGATGAAACAACCATCCGGACAACTGTCAAGGGGCTGAATGTAATCAGGGAACAGGGAAATGGCCTGATGCAATTTGTGGAGTCTTACCGAAGGCTTTCCGGATTGCCCAAACCTGTTAAAAAAATATTCAGGGTTGAAGATCTTTTTGACAGGATCAAAATATTGTTTGCCTCGCTTGAAAATATAGAACAACTGGAGTTTACAGTGAAACTGAAGAGTCCGGCAATGGAGATTTTTGCGGATGAGAACCTTGTGGCACAGGTATTGGTGAACATACTTAAAAATGCCGTTCAAGCCAATGAAAAGAATCCTTTTGGTAAAATTCAGCTGGTTGCTGACAGGAATGCGAACCTTCTCCCCGAGATCCGGGTTACAGACAATGGGCCAGGAATTCCCACAGAAATATTGGATCAGATTTTTGTGCCATTTTTCACCACCAGGGAAAATGGATCGGGCATTGGCCTTAGTATCTCCAGACAAATTATGCAGTTGCATGGAGGTATTTTACAGGTTAATTCAATTCCAGGCAAAGAGACCACCTTTAAGCTGGGTTTTGCCCCCTTACTTTAAACAAAAATTGCTTATTTTGCTTTACCAATCTACCCGGACTTAAATGTAACAGATAAAATGCCCATGAGCGAATGTTTACAGCAACTTAAAATGATGATGCGGCCAATATCTTCGCCGGACTTCGATTCAATTTGTCCTTTGAAAAATAATATGTAACAAAAAAAGGTAACGAGATAGGTGAAACATCCAACAAAACAGTCAAGCATAAAAGGTGACATCATCAATTTAGATCCTTTGAAATCAATATTTTAAATATACGGAGAAAGCCGAAAATCCTTCAGAGTAGGCATCAATACAATTAAAACATCACACAATGGAGAGGGAAACTTTTAAAAATAACGCGAAAGAGAGCATCGATGAAATCTTTGCCAAAATAGATGAACTGGAAGCCAAAAAAGATAAAGCCATTGGAGAGGCCAAAGCCGAATACGAAGAAAAAATGGCAGATTTGAAGGCTAAGAAAGAGGAGCTTCAGGCTAAATACGACAAACTTATGGAGACAACCGAAGAGAACTGGGAAGAGGTAAAAGAAGCATTCTCCTCTGCAAGAACTTCTTTCAAGGAGGGTTTTTCCAAAATCTCTGGACTGTTCAATTAACAGGATCATTCAATTATTCCCCTGTAATGACAAATCAAATATACCCCTGCCTCTGGTTTGACAACCAAGCCAAGGCAGCAGCTGAATACTATTGCTCCATTTTTGACAATTCAGCAATTGTCAACGACTCGGGTGTGGCTGTCCATTTTGAGCTGGAAGGGAAAAGAGTCATGGCACTGAATGGGGGTCCGATGTACAAAATCACTCCCTCCATTTCCCTTTTTGTATTGTGCGAAACAGTGGAAGAGATTGATAGAATCTGGTATTGGCTCTCTGATGGTGGCAGTGCCATGATTCCGCTCGATAAATATGACTGGAGTGAAAGATATGGCTGGGTAACCGACAAATTCGGCATGACCTGGCAACTGATGCTTGGAGAATCCTCCCCGGATGGGCAAAAAATAATCCCCTCGCTTCTATTTGTCGGGGAATTGTACGGAAAAGGAGAAGAGGCCATCCGCCATTATACCACTATTTTTAAAGATTCACAGATTCATCACCTCGAACTCTACCAGGTCGGAGAAGAGCAGCCAGAAGGGACCCTGAAATTTGGAAGCTTCTCTCTAAACAATAGTAAATTTGCCGCCATGGATGGCTCCGAGACCCATGATTTTCAGTTCAGTGAAGGAGTCTCATTGGTTGTCGAATGCGTTACACAAAGTGAGATCGATTACTATTGGGACAAACTCACGGAGGGAGGGGAAGAGGTACAATGTGGCTGGCTCCGCGACAAATACGGAATATCCTGGCAAATCGTCCCTGAAATCATTGGAAAATTGATGGCAGATCCTGAAAAAGGAGAAAGGGTAATGCAGGAGTTGCTAAAGATGAAGAAATTGGATTTAAAAATTTTACTAAACGCCTGATTATTAATTTAGGTAACTGCAAATGAAAGTCAGAGAAGAGCATGAACTTCCACTGGCAAGTGTACAATGGGGTTGGAAGTACCATCATTTGGGAATCCCAACAACCTTAAAATTACCAGGAGAGCAGTATATTGCGCATTTAAAATTTTATGTATCAGGATTTTCATCGAGCCCATTTGGTATAGAATGGATGCGTTTTGACAGTGACTGCCCACTTGACAAACTAATCCAGACAGTTCCCCACCTGGCATTTGAAGTACAAGACATTGCCTTTGAACTAGCTACCCGCAATTTCCATATTCTATCACCTCCAAACTCACCAGCAGAAGGTATTAGGGTGGTAATGGTAGAGCATAACGGAGCTCCTGTTGAATTGATCGAATTTGATACAAGAAAAGACAAGAAGATAATATGAATTTAAAAAAAAGTTTTCAGAAATGGTCCATTGCAATCAGGATCCTGCCATTGGTAGTAATGGTTGCCATCCTTAAATTTCTTTCCCACAAATTTGGATTTGAAGTGATGGAGTTGAATGCACTGTTTACAAGTCTTGTAGCCGGTACAATATTCCTGATTGGATTCCTTGTGAGTGGGGTTCTTTCCGATTATAAGGAGAGTGAGAAAATACCCAGTGAACTTACTGCCACTTTAAGGGCATTGCTGGATGATACCCTCACCATCGACCAAGGGAAAGATTCGGCTGCTGCCGGGCAATTCATTCTGTTCCAAAGGGATTTTGTCAAATCATTGCTGGACTGGTTCAACAGAAAAGAGCGAACCAAAGCGATCCTTCATAAAATCAGTGCAATGAATGACTTTATGGTGGATTTTGAAAAAGAGGGTATTCAGGCCAATTACCTCATCAAACTGAAAAACGAACAAGGCAATATCAGAAAATACTTGCTGCGGATCGACACCATCAGGGATACCGATTTTGTTGGTTCTGCCTATGCTATTTTAGAGGCCATGGGCTTTTTAACGGTCATTGGGTTGGTGGTTATCAAGATAGAACCCTTTTATGCATCCCTGTTTCTCACCCTTTTGATCACTTTCCTCTTTTCTTACATGTTCAGGTTAATCAAGGACCTTGACAATCCATTCGATTACAAGATAAAAGGGGAGCGTGGAACCGAAATATCCTTAAAGCCGATTCACGATTTCGAGGAAGAAATAGCCTCTCTATGTCAAAAAAGTGAAAGAAAATACTAAGACTGTTTAAATTTCATTTCAATTATAATTCTTTGTGAAAACTTAGTGACTTTGAGTCTTGGTGGCCTCGCTTACCTACCACTACTTGTCCCGATTTGTCGGGAAAGACACTAAAAAATCTAAGGTTTCACAAAGGGAAAAGCAAAAAGTCACGATTAATCTAATTTTAAACAGTCTCAAAATAATTAGGAATAAACTAGTTTTAAACAGGTTTTAAATATGAAGACAAAAATAGGTTTAATGGGTATCGGCCTCGATACCTACTGGGCACAATTCGACGGACTGTTAGACCACCTGACTGAATACCAGCAAGAAATAAATCATAAAATTTCCGGTTTTGGAGTAGAAGTCATTGATGCCGGGATGGTCGACAATCCGGTCAGAGCCAGGGAGGCCGCCTCCTATCTGGCGAGCAATGAGATCGAATTGCTTTTTCTCTATATCTCGACCTATGCCCTCTCCTCAACGGTTCTTCCGGTAGCCCAGAAAGTGAAGGTGCCTGTCATCCTCCTCAATCTGCAGCCGGTGGCTACCCTCGATTACAATGCCTTTAACCAATTGAACGACAGGGGCAAAATGACCGGATTGTGGCTGGAGCACTGCCAGGCCTGTTCGGTGCCTGAGATCGCCGGTGTTTTCAACAGATCAGGAATAAAATACGACATCGTGACCGGATACCTTCAGGACCAGGTTGCCTGGAAAGAGATCAGGGAGTTTGTTCAGGCCACCATCGTGGCTGAACGAATGCGGAACAATCGCCTCGGCATTCTAGGCCATTATTATGGCGGGATGCTGGATGTCTACACTGATACCGCCAAACAGTCCGCCGTTTTCGGCACCCATATCGAAATGGTCGAAATGTGCGAGCTGAAAAGGTGGAGGGATGCCGTTACCACTTCAGAAGTTGAGGCCAAGATTTCTGAATTTCATGCCACTTTTGAGGTCACAGCCGAATGTGCCGCCGATGAAATTGAGCGTGCAGCCCGCACCTCCATCGCCCTCGACAAACTGGTGGAAGCACATGGATTGGGGTCGATGGCCTACTATTATGAAGGCGAATCCGGCAACGACTATGAAAACATTGTTACCTCCGTGATTGCCGGCAACACCCTGCTGACCGGCAAAAACATTCCGGTAGCCGGCGAGTGCGAAGTGAAGAATGCCCAGGCCATGAAGATCATGGCGGAGTTTGGTGCAGGTGGCTCTTTCTCCGAATTTTACCTGATGGATTTCAACGATGATGTGGTGATGCTGGGTCACGACGGTCCTGCCCATTTCGCTATCGCGGAAGGCCGTGTCAAACTGGTTCCGCTTCCTATCTACCGGGGTATCGGGGCAACGATGGCTGGCGCTGCAC
>CAZVTL010000008.1:31895-34614 GCA_964630075.1 uncultured Tangfeifania sp. | reverse complement strand
ACCCTGGCCTCTATCTGTCCCAGGGTGAAAGTTGTATGACGGAACTCCAATCCTTTAAAATTTACGTATGTTACATGAGTACCCTTTTCAACATCTCCCTTTAAATAGATGATGCGGTTGAGAAATGGAGCAATCATTTTTTGATTGTTTGGATTCTGTCCGGGCTCAGCCATGTAATACAGGCGTCCGACTTTTGGATCCAAATACCATTCTCCCGGCTGGTCCAGTTCCGATTTGACTCCTTCAATCCAAAACCAGCTTCCATTGTCCATCAAGGCATGCCTCTCCCTAGGTCCAATCGTAAGGGTCGATTCTTTGACGTTCACTTTTACGACATCATTCCATTGATTAAAAAAACGCCAATGGGGAACAATGTTGATTTGTGCATCGGGCTCATTCTCCCAACCTGGTTTCACCTCACCGTCCCTGAGTTTGACATACTCCTTGGTACCATCAACAGCATAAAGGAATGGATTTTGCTCATCCTTATTGGGGAAACGTGCCCGGACGGCACTCTTTTCATTGACGTAAAGTTGCCTGAAATGCCAGGGTCCAATGGGTTGTTTTTGATATACCTCAGGTTGAGTGGCATCTTTTACCCAACCTTTTGCAGAAGGCAAATCGACATACCATGTTTTGCCATCGGAATCTTGCTTCCAATCTCCGCTAACAGTTCGGCCCCCGCTTAGGATAACCTTTTCATTTTCAGCTGCACGCCAGGTAACCGGAGCCTCTTTGGTGCCTGAATCTTCTGGTTTGAGTTCGAGTGTTTGTTGGAGAAAATAGACTCCCTCTCTGATGATTACTTCAACAGGACGATTGACCTCGCTACTTTTAGCCTCCCGAACCGCATGTTGCGCTGCATAAAGTGTTGCAAACGGTCGGTCAACCGACCCTTTGTTGGAGTCGTTTCCCTTAACGGAAACATAGAATCTGATTGGCTCTGCGGCTCTGATTTCACAACACAATGAACAACTGATGATTGTGAATAAAATAAATAAGGAGAATATTTTCACTGATGTCATTGGTTGCAGTTTAATAATGGTTTGTCATTCGCTTCGACTGATTAATATTACACAAAAAACCGGCAATATTTCCGCCGGTTTTTTGTGTAATTAACTATTATCAATAACCAGGATTTTGTGTCAATTGCGGCATAATGTCCCTTTCTGCATTGGGGATGGGCAGCAAATATGCTTTTTTATCGAATTTCATGGTTGCAAGAACTCTGGAGTAACCAGCATTGTATAGGTTGTCCAGATTAGGCAAACCATCATCCCCGATTGTTGGAGTCATTCCCCAAAACCATAGTCCCGGCTTCACTAGTATATCCATTATGGGTCCAGTTGGAGGCACAGCTGTATTCGCATTGGCCACTACATCCAACATACCGTAAATATTTCCTGACATTGCTTTTTCCGCCAGACGCCATCTAACTAAATCAAACCAACGTAATCCCTCTCGTGGAAATTCAACACGTCTTTCGTACCTGACTTCCTTGCGAAGTTGAGCCTGGTTTAGTGTGGTGAGTTTGGGGTAGGTACCACCTCCATATGCTCTTGCCTTAACAAGATTCATGGCATCCAGTACACTGGCATCCAATTGATTTAACTCTATTTTAGCCTCAGCATACATTAAAAGCACATCTGCATACCTCATAAGCAGCCGATCGGCATCTGTTTTCAAGTCAACATAGCTTTGGTCAATCCCTTTTTTCCAGTATAATCCATTAAAACTGGCCCATTGTACGATCGATCTTGTATCGTTATTGGTCCTCAGGGCACCAGTCTTATAATCCATGATCCGCTTCATGGTAGGATGAGGATTGTATTCGATGTCTAAGTGTCTTGAACCGGAACTTGGAGATAAGCCATCACCATCTGTGATTGATCCAAATGGCACAATGGTCATGGCGCAACGGGGATCCCGGTTTTTGAATGGATTCCTGGCATCAAATAAGGGTGACTTATCGATTGGAAGGCCATCTTTGCAGTGATAAGTTGCCAACAATTGCCAGGTAGGTTGATCCTGACCAAACCCTCCCAAAGTTCTTGGAACAAGTTTCTGGGCAGCCCTTGCAACCACTACCACATCAAGCAACTTATTTCTTGGTATCGCGAAGACAGTCTCTTTGGAATTTTTCGTGGGTGGTAAAAAGAGGTCTCCGTAATTCGGATGGAGCGTATATGATCCTAAATCCATACATGCCTTAGTAGCCGTTGCAGCAGTGGCATAATCTCCCATATACAAGGCAATTCTTGCCTTATAGGCTAGCGCGGCACCTTTGGTCGCGTAGCGAAAACCAGTACCATAAGATACAGGCAGATTTGCAATGGCTACATCGAAGTATTCATAAATCTTCTTCAAAATGTCACTTTTATTGGTCCTGGCCAAGTTATAAGACTCATCAATGGTTAAAGGCATCTCGTAAAAAGGAACATCGCCCCAATTGGTAATAAGAAATGAGTAGAAACAAGCCCTTAAAAAATTTGCCTCACCCCTATACTGCTTTTCGTCAGCGGATGATAGTACTTTTTGCTTATCTAACTCCTGAATTACAACAAGTGCACGGGTAACGCCTTTGTACATATTTGCCCACCAGGTTCTGACGGTGGTATTGTCTGCATCAATTGTACCCGTATTTATTGAAGTTGTCGTATTTCTTGCCTGCATATCATCCGACCACTCATATTCATCTCCAACGATTAAATCAGGCCAA